>CAKPAV010000295.1 GCA_934133115.1 uncultured Bacilli bacterium | reverse complement strand
ACGGATATTATTTTTAAATAAACGGACGCAAAAAAAAGATACTTAAACTAATTTAAGTATCCGTTATAAGTATCTGTTTTTAATATTTTCTTAGCATTCTCAATACGTTCATCATTAGGTGTATCGACTCCTTTTAAAGGATAGTTGATTCCTAATTTTTCATATTTAAATACGCCGAGTGTATGATAAGGTAATATTTCTACACGTTTTACATTATGAAGAGAACTAATGAAGTCTGAAGTTCTTTTTAATAATTCCTCATTATCTGTTAATGTTGGAACTAAGACATGTCTTATCCAAATTGGAATGTTTCGTTCATCTAAATATTTAAACATTTCAATTACGTTTTTATTAGAATGCCCAGTGATTTTGATATGTAAATCTTCATCGATACATTTTAAATCTAATAAGAACAAATCTACATATTTTAGAAGTTCATCAAATTTATTTAAGAATGCTTCATTTTTAGAAAAAGGACCACCTGAAGTATCAATAGCAACACTAATGTTATTACGCTTGCATAACTTTGCAAATTCAATTAAAAAGTCGATTTGAGAAAGTGGTTCACCACCAGATATTGTAATACCTCCATGATCTTTCCAATAAGGTTTAAATCTTATCATTTTTTTAAGCGCTTCTTCAGGAGTAATAGGATTACTTTTTGAAAAAGCCCAAGTATCAGGGTTGTGGCAATATAAACATCTAAATGGACAGCCTTGTAGAAATAAGACCGAGCGTACGCCCGGTCCATCTACTAAAGCAAAACTTTCTATTGATTGATAATATCCTAGTACTTGTTCCATTATAATGTTTTGTGGCAAGTTCTAGCGATAACATCTAATTGTTGTTCTTTGGTTAAATCGATGAATTTAACTGCATAACCAGAAACACGAATTGTGAAGTTTGCATATTCTTCTTTTTCTGGGTGTTCCATGGCATCGATTAATTTTTCAGTTCCAAAGACGTTAACATTTAAGTGGTGCGCACCTTGTGCAAAGTAGCCATCTAGTACTTGAGAAAGATTATTTTTTCTTTCAGTATCATCATGTCCTAATGCAGAAGTATTAATTGTTTGAGTATTAGAGATACCATCTAATGCCCATTCATATGGTAATTTAGCAACACTATTTAATGAAGCTAATAAACCAGATTGTTCAGCACCATAAGATGGGTTGGCACCTGGAGATAATGGTTCGCCTTTCTTTCTTCCATCTGGTAATGTACCAGTAGCTTTACCATATACAACGTTAGAAGTAATAGTTAAGATAGAAGTTGTAGGTTCAGAATTACGATATGTGTGGTGTTTTTTAATCTTTGTTAAGAATTTGTGTAATAACTTAACAGCGATTTCATCAGCACGTTCATCATCGTTACCATATCTTGGGAAGTCACCTTCGATTTCAAAATCAGTAGTAATACCTTCTTCATCTCTAATTACTTTTACTTTTGCATATTTGATTGCAGATAATGAGTCAACAACGTGTGAGAATCCAGCAATACCAGTAGCGAATGTTCTACGAACATCAGTATCAATTAAAGCCATTTCAGCAGCTTCATAATAGTATTTATCATGCATATATTGGATAGCATTTAATGTGTTAACATAAATTCCTGCTAACCAATCCATCATACGATCGTATTTAGTTAATACTTCATCATAATCTAAGTATTCACTTGTAATTGGCTTATATTCAGGACCAACTTGGATGTGTGTTAATTCATCAACACCACCATTTATTGCGTAAAGTAAGCATTTTGCCAAGTTAGCTCTTGCGCCGAAGAATTGCATTTCTTTACCTGTTTGTGTAGCAGATACACAGCAGCAGATAGAGTAATCATCACTCCAGATTGGACGCATTACATCATCGTTTTCATATTGAATAGAAGAAGTAGTTACAGAAATAAGAGAAGCATATTTCTTAAATCCATCTGGTAATCGAGTTGACCATAAAACTGTTAAGTTTGGTTCTGGTGCAGGTCCCATATTTTCAAGAGTATGTAAGAAACGAAAATCGTTCTTTGTTACTAATGAACGGCCATCGTTTGCCATACCAGCAACTTCAAGAGTAGCCCATACTGGGTCGCCTGAGAATAATGCGTTATAAGAAGGAATTCTTGCGAATTTAACCATTCTGAATTTCATTACTAAGTGGTCGATTAATTCTTGTGCTTCTTTTTCAGTTAATGTACCTTCGTCTAAATCTCTTTGAATGTAAACGTCAAGGAATGTAGAAATTCTACCAACTGACATAGCAGCACCATTTTGTGTTTTAATAGCAGCTAAATAGCCAAAGTATAACCATTGAACAGCTTCTTTAGCGTTAGTAGCAGGATTAGAAATATCAAATCCGTAGCTAGCCGCCATTACTTTCATTTCTTTTAAAGCTTTGATTTGCATAGAGATTTCTTCTCTAGCTCTAATGACATCATCAGTCATAGTTTCATCGCCGCAGTTAGCTAAATCTTCTTGTTTCCAAGCGATTAAAGCATCAATACCATAAAGAGCAATTCTACGATAGTCACCAACGATACGTCCGCGGCCATAAGTATCAGGTAAACCTGTGATAATTTTATTATGACGACATTTTTTCATTTCTGGTGTGTAAACATCAAATACGCCATCATTATGTGTTTTGTGATAAACAGTAAAGATTTTGTGTAATTCTTCGCTTGGTGTATAACCATAAGTCTTACAAGCTTCTTCAGCCAT
>CAKPAV010000294.1 GCA_934133115.1 uncultured Bacilli bacterium | reverse complement strand
TTTGCCATTTTCATATTTATGACTTTTATTAAAATAAGTGTGAAAGGGTTTTCAAGGTAAAGCTGTATCATTATGGCTATATCAAATAATGCTTTATGAAATTAAATATTGAACAAAATCGTTCTCAAGGTGATCCATACGTAATTAAATCTAATGGCATTTATTACATGTATTCAACACATAGTGAAGGAGTTCATTTATATTCTTCGAAAGACAAAATGAATTGGGACTATCGTGGAATAGTTTTTACTAAAATAGATGAAAAAGAATATTGGGCTCCCGCAGTTATTGAAATAGATAATAAGTTTTATATGTATGTATCTACCATGGGGATTAATGAAACGGATACACATAAGCAACGAATATTAGTTGCTGTTTCTGATCAACCAGATGATGAATTTAAATTTATTAAATACATTTTAGAACCATTCTCCATTGATCCGCATGTTGTTAAATCTGGCAATGACTTATACATTTTTTATTCATTAAATGATTATGACGCTCCACGAGCAGGAACGCTTATCGTAGTTGATAAAATGAAATCACCTATTGAAGTTGAAGGATACCCTAAAGTGGTAGTGCGTGCAACATTAGATGAAGAAATATTTATGAGAGATCGTTTTAAAAAAGGACAGCATTGGCACACCATTGAAGGAGCATATTATTTTAGAAAAGATGATTATCATTATGTTTTGTATTCCGGTAATTGTTTTAATAGCGAAAACTATTATATCGGCTATGCAGTAGCAAAAGGTGATACAGATAATTTATTAGAATTAGATTTTAAAAAATATCCAAATGACTATACTTATCATCCTTTATTAAGAAAGAATGATGAAGAAGAGGGCACTGGTCATAATTCAATGATTATTGAAGATGGACATTATTACATCATATATCATGGAAGAGATTATAACACTTTCCAAAAAAATAAAGATGTACGTACAGCAAGAATATGTGAAATTGATGTTAATAAAGAGGAACTAAAAGTTATCAAAAGATAGCTTTATATAAAAAAAGAAAGGACAAAAAAATAATGAAAAATTACAAAAAACCTATTTTACTTGTTGAGTTTATTGAATTAGAAGATGTTATTTTACAAAGTGCTATTGATGGTGTAGAAGCTGTTGAAGGAAATAACACAATCGACACTGATGTAAATATTACTTTCGGAGGTAACAAATAATGAATAAAAAAGTTACTTCTTATCTTGCTTTAAGTGTAGTTACACTTGGAGCTTTAGCGACAGTTGCTTTATCGGGTAACAATAAAGATAATAATTTCAAAGATAATGATGAAGTTATTTATCTAAACAAACAAAATCTTATTGGTGAAGCAGTTAAAAATTCTGCATTAAAATTCGAATCATCAAAAATGTTTGCATTTTATGATGAATTTAAAACTAATGATAGTAAATCTTTAAGATTTGCTACCGCTATTAAAGGCAAAATAGATTCTATTTCTTATAAGATGTCTAAAATTGGCGATTATGAAGACAAATTGGAAAGTATTACCAAAGTGTATCGTGGTCTTGAAGTAGGCGGTAATACATTCTATTATGATGGTGAAACATTAACCACTAACGAATCTGCACAAGGAAAATATTATTGGGCTGTCTTCAATATTACTTATGCTGATACTGTATCAGTTAAAGAAGATGATGCTGTTAGTATGGAACTTACAATAAATGGAGAAACAATAAGCCTTTCTTCATCATTAACTAAATCTAAACTCGGTGGTGGTGATGGATCAGAAACAAATCCATATTTGATCTATAGTCAAGTTGGTTGGAATAAATATGTAGAAGATGCCAATGCCAATGCGAAAAACTTTTCTAAAAAATATATTAGTTTAGTTGCTTCAAATTTAAATGCTACTAGAAAAGTGATTAATTTTTATGGCTATTTTGATGGCCATGAAAATAGTATTGAACTTAAGATAAATGAAAAAGAAAATGAAAATAATAGTGCTGCTTTGTTTGGAATCAATAGAGGTGGAACAATAAAGAATTTAAAAACAACTGGAACAGTGAATGGAATCGTAAATTGTGCTGGTATTGTAGGAATTAATGATGGAACTGTGGAAAATTGTGCTAATTATGCAAGCATTGTTTATAATGGAAGTAGAGCGGGTGGTATAACTGCTTATTCAAGACAAGGTAGTAGTGTAATTAGTTGTGATAATCATGGCGAAATTAGTGGCGGATCAGTTGATAATAACGGCAGTAAGAGTACAAATGAGATGCGTGGTGTTGGAGGAGTTATTGGTACAATTCATAATAATAGCACTAACGCTGTTAATATTAAAATTGAGAATTGTAACAATTTTGGAACAGTCCATAATGATTATCAAGCAGTTGGTGGAATTGCTGGTTTAATTTTATCAAATGGACATACAACCGCATTAACTGGTAAATTGACCATAAAAAATTGTAATAATTCTGGTGAAATCAGTAGCGGAAAATCATTTGTAGGTGGAATAATAGGTGTTATGAATAATGTAAACATCGTTATTGATAATTGTAAAAACTTAGAGGGTGGAAACGTTACTGGTACATGCTTTGTTGGTGGAATTGTTGGAGCATTTGGTTATAGTACTGCTGTAGCAGATTTAAAAACAAATACGACGATTTCAAATTGCTCCAATGCTGCTAATATAACTGCAACTGCTGAGCACACTGGCGGTGGATATCGTGTTGGTGGTATAACTGGAATGGCTTATGGAACTGC
>CAKPAV010000293.1 GCA_934133115.1 uncultured Bacilli bacterium | reverse complement strand
TGATTAATGCAGTAGTAATAGCTACACCTGCGGATGGGCCATCTTTTGGAATTGCACCTTCTGGGAAATGAATGTGAATATCATTTTTTTCAAATATTTCATCATTAATTTCATATTTTTTGGCATTTGCACGGATATAGTCTAAAGCAATAGTTGCAGATTCTTTCATGACATCACCTAAACTACCAGTTAAGACTAAACGACCTTTACCAACATAGGTTGTTGTTTCAATTGGTAAAATTGAACCTCCATATTGTGTGTATGCTAAACCATTAACAACACCAATTTGGTCTAAGTCTTCTTTCTTTTCTTCTGGGAATGGTTCTAATCCTAAATATTCACGAACTTTCTTTTCGGTTACTAACACTTTCTTTGCTTTTTTACCATTTAATAATTCAACGACAATTTTACGGCAAATCGAAGCAATTTTACGTTCTAAACTACGAACACCAGCTTCACGTGTATATTTATAGATAATAGATAAAATAGCTTTATCTTCAAACTTAACATCATTAACATCTAAACCCGCAAGTTTTAATTGTTTTGGTACTAAGTGTTCTTTAGCAATATGAAGTTTTTCCGTAACGGTATATGAGCTTACTTCAATTAATTCTAAACGATCACGTAATGGTCCAGGAATATTCGATATGTCATTTGCGGTAGCAATAAATAAGACATTTGATAAGTCAAAAGGTTCTTCAACATAATTATCATTAAACATGATATTTTGTTCTGGATCTAATACTTCAAGTAATGCTGAAGCAGGATCACCTTTATAAGAGTTAGCTAACTTATCAACTTCATCTAATAAGAATACTGGATTATTAACACCTACTTTACGCATACCTGCAATAATTCTACCTGGCATTGCGCCTACATAAGTACGACGATGACCTCTAATTTCTGCCTCATCAGAGATACCACCTAAGGCTACTTTATGGAATTTACGATTTAAAGCACGAGCAATACTTCTTCCTAAAGATGTTTTACCAACACCAGGAGCACCATATAAACATATAATTGGTGCTTTTAAATTGCCAGTTTTCTTTTTAACCGCTAAATACTCCACAATACGATCTTTAACTACTTTTAAGCCATAATGATCTTCATCAAGAATTTCACGAGCGTGTTTTAAATCATCATTATCTTCAGTATTTTGATACCAAGGTAAATCCATTAAAGTATCAATATAGTTTTTAATAATTGAACTTTCTAAAGATGCTTGAGGCATCATTTGATATCTTTTAAGTTCAGACTTAACTTTTGCTTTAATGTTTTCTGGATAAGGATTATTATCTAAACGTTCTAGAATCTTAGATTCACTATCGCTAGCATCTTCATCTTCACCTAATTCTTTACGAATAGCTTTTAATTTTTCTCTTAAAATGTATTCTCGTTGAGATTTATCAGTTGATTCACGGACATCCGCACTAATCTTCTTTTCAACCTCGCTTATAACTTTTTGTTGATTTAAAATTTGTAAAAGAATAGTTAAACGTTTATTAACATCAGTTGTTTCAAGTAAACTTTGTTTTTGTGCAGGATCAATTGGCAAATTATTCGATAATAAATTTGATAATTGATTAGAGGATACACCTTTAGATAATTGATTAATTAAGGCTTTAGGTAAGACACTAATTAATTCAGGCATTTGTTCTAGTTCATGAATGATTGCCTTAACAAGTGCTTCTTCTTCAACGCGATCACCCATAACATCATCGACGCGTTCATAAGTAGCAATACGTGACAAACCATCTGGTCTAGTAGTCATTGATGTAATTCTTATACGATATCTTGGATCTAAACGAACACGAGTGTATTCTTTTAATTTTGTTACTGAAATAACGCAACAAAATGTACCAATATAATAAATATCTTCCTCAGTTGGATTTTCAATATCGGGATTTTTTTGTGAAACAAGTAATACGCAATTATCAAAATCTTTTGAAGCCTCAATACTTGCTAAACTAGATTCACGTACTACTTCGATAGTAGTTGGGTTACTTGGAAACGCTACAAGTGAACGAGTGATTACCAAAGGTGCAATTAATTCTTTTTCGTTTTCCATAATACGACCTCCTTTTAGTTATTATTAGTAGAAAAAATGGCCAGAAGCCATTTTTCCTAAATTAGTCATTTAATTAAACTATTTGTTATTGTTTAATAAGAATGTAACGATTTGATTTTGTCTGATATCTCCAGCAAATCTAGCTTTAGCATTTTCGTCTTTGCAAACGATTTCTTTGATTTTTTCTGCTGGCATACCATATTGTTCAGCCATTTTAGCAATTTCAAGTTCAATTGCAGCATCGTTAACTTCGATTTCTTCTTTCTTACCGACTTCATCTAATACGAAGAATCTTTCGATGTTTTTACGAGCATCAACGGCCATTTTTGCTTTAACATCTTCTTCTTTAGAATTTGTAATTTTGAAGTAAGCATCCATATCTAAGCCATTTTGTTCAACTTGTGCTTTTAAGTTATTGAACATATTTTCAACTTCTTCGTTAACAAATTCTTCAGGAATTTTGACGGTTGCATTAGCAACAATCTTATCAAGTAAAGCGTCGAAGAAACGAGATTTTTCATTCTTTTCTGCTTTTTCTAATAAGTCTTTTTTAACAAATTCACGATATTCTTCAACGTTATGAACATCTTTAATATCTAAATCAGCAACAAACTCATCATTTAATTCAGGAACTTTTTTAGTTTTAACTTCGTGAACTACAAC
>CAKPAV010000292.1 GCA_934133115.1 uncultured Bacilli bacterium | reverse complement strand
CATTTATTGTTATAAATGATTATTAATGATAATATTTTTATAAGTGAGGAAAATACTTGTGGATAATTATCTAGATTTAATACTGCCTGATGTTTTTAAAACATATATTGATGAACATCTTTATGAGCTTAATAAAGATGAAACAATAAATTTAGCTAGTAAATGTTATGAATTAGGTGCTGCAAATGAAGAAATATCAATAAAAGAAGAACATTTAAAAAACGCTTTAAGAGTATTGTATCATCTTCAAGAAATGTATGAGATTATGCCACCAGATTTATTTTTCAAGATAAATTATGAATTAATATTAGTATATATTGATAAAAATGATGAAAAAGAAGTAAGAAACACTTATAAAATTGTTCGTGATTATTATAGATTTTTTGATGATGATTATAAAAAAGTATGCGCATATGGGTTTTCTTGTGTTGCTTTTAAATATATGGAGTACTTATATTCTATTAAAGATTATAAAGGTTGTTTATTTCCGTTTGATGAAATTTTTGATGGATTAATAAAAAACACTAAAGATGAATCAATGAATTTACTCGCAAATGCATTTGCGCTCGTATCACATATTGGATTTATCTATAATTTTAAAGAAAAAGCATTAAGTTATATGAAAAACGCTCTTTCTTTAGTGGAAGTATTAAGCGATAGATTTAAAGATAAATATTCGCAAATTGCTTTATTTACTTTTAATTCAGGTAATATTTGCTTACAAATGGATGACTATGATAATGCAATTAAATATTTCATTAAAGCAAAAGATGTATGTAAAAATAATAAATTTGATGATTCTAATGATATGTTTGCTATGAGTTCTAATTATATGGCACAAGCTTTAGTATTAAAAAAAGAGTATGAAGAAGCTATCAATGAATATAAAAATGCAATAGAATATTTAAACAAAAATGAATTAAATGAAAACAAACGCAATATAAATATTAAAGATTTTTTAAATCGAATTGGGATTATATATGAGAAGTATTTAAGTAATGAAGAACAAAGCAAAATTTATTATGAAAAAGCCAAAAAAATCAGAAATTAGCAATCAAATATATGAACATTGTATAAAAAAGTTTTGATTATATATTAATAAATTATTATAATGAAAAAGTAAGAGAAGAATTAACTATGGAAAAAAATGTATTTGAAGAAGCTGCAAAAGCTTATGTTGAAGTGATGAATACTGCAACTGAAATGTTTAAATTCCATCAACAATCTATGGCAAACGATGGTAAAAATTTTGATGTTCGTGTTGGTTTAAATCAGCTCGATATTATTATTCAATATTCTATGCTTCAAGTTGCTCTTAACGATTGTAATTTAGATGAAAATGAAGTAAGTTTTATTAAATCAATGTCACAATTTTGTGACTTTTGTGACTATTTAAATCAAGTTGGATATCAAGGCGTTACTTGGGATGTAATTTTTAATACTGATGAAAATTCTTTAAAAGAAGTATTAGAAGAATCTAAAGAATCAGTCATTTCTTTATCAGAAGATTTTGTTAAAGTATTCTCTCTAATTGATGCAATGACAGAACATAATTATTTAGATGATTTATATAAAAACTTCTGCGCCATTATATCGGGCGTTATGAATGCAGATGGAAAAGCATATAAAGAAGAAGTAACAAATGGCTGCTTATTAGTAGATTTACTTAATGCTGTTAATGCCAGAAAGAAAGATTTTGAAAACATAATTGCTGCAAAAAACGCACAACCAAAAGAACAACCAAATGCTAAAAAATCATTAAAAGATTATTATGTAAAAAAAAACTAATTAATCTTGATTCAGATAAAAAGGTTAATTACAAAAATAAAGAAGAAGCTTTGGCTTATATAGAAACTGATACTGGTTCAGGATCCGGATTTATGATTACAAATACCGGCCTATGTTTTACTTGTAATCATGTGATTAAAGGTTCTACTGAAATCTATGTTGGTTTAATTAATACTGAAGGTAAAAAGACTGTTTATAAAGCAAATGCATTAATTCAAAATGAAGATGAAGATTTTGCTATTATTGAATTAGAAGGTTGTGTTGATAATTATTTTTATGAATTAGAATTAGATTACAAAACACTTAAAACCGGTAACGATGTTGCTATATTTGGTTATCCATTTGGATCAGCGTTAAATGATGAAATAATGGAATTAGAGCCATCGCTTACTAAAGGATATATTTCTTCTAAAAATAAAATTAATGGTCATATTTGTTATTACTTAGATATTAAGTCTGCGCCCGGCAATAGTGGTGGCCCAGTATTTTCTTTAGATACTAATAAAGTAATTGGCTATTTATGCGGATCATATGGTAATGATCGCTCAGACATCATCTTTATTAGAACGTTAGAATATTTTTTAAAAAATTATTTAAAAGATTAAAAAAAGAAACCATTCTCTAGCGGAATGGTTTTTTTAGTATGCTAAAGGAATTTTAAAATATAAAATAAAAAAGTGCTGTATTAAAAAAAATATATATAAACATTTTTCTTAAGAATAGTTGATACTTTATTAAATGCCGTCTAAAATAAAATTGCATTTTAATTTGGACGGAGGTATAAGTATTGTAATGAAAGCCATTGAAGTAGTTGCGGGTATTATAAAATATAATGACCAAATTCTTTGTATGCAAAGAGGATTAGATAAATATAACAATGTCAGTTATAAATGGGAGTTTCCAGGTGGAAAAATAGAAAATGGCGAAACTAAAGAAGAAGCATTAATTAGAGAACTAAA
>CAKPAV010000291.1 GCA_934133115.1 uncultured Bacilli bacterium | reverse complement strand
TAAAAATATAGATAATATAAATGTTAAAAAAAGATAAATTAAAAAGAAAGATTATGCGTCTTTCTTTTCTTTTTGTTATTTTTTTAATAGACTATCAATAAAATCAATTACTTTATCTTTATCAGTTTGCGATAAAGAATAATATTTGTCTAATTCATTTGATTTTCCAACTAAGTAGTCAATTGAACAACCTAATACTTCACTTAGTCGATAAACGACAGGTAATGAAGGAATACGTACCTTTTGTTCATATGCCTCAATAGAGGAAGTACTAACTCCTACTAGGTGTTGAAGTTTTACTTGAGAATAACCTTTTTTAACTCTTTGAGTTTTAAGATTAGACATATCTATTTTATCTTTTGAAATACTAAATTCTTCCTTATTATTCCTCATTTAAATCACCTAATAATATTATGCGTTAAAAAATTTTAATTAAATCTTACACCAAGTAAGACAAAATGAAAATTTTGTGTTATAATGTCAGTAGAAGTAATTTTTATTGTTTTTATTATTTTTTGGCTTTAATTTTAAAAAAATAAAAATATTTCTAATTTGGTTTTAATAAAATAAAAAGGAGGAGTATATGAATAAGAATAAAATATTTATTATTGTTAGTTCAATAATTACGATAATAATTTTAACGATTATAATTGTTTTGATAACTAACAAAAAACCAATAACTTATAGTGTTACTTTTGAAACCAATGGTGGATCATTAATTGAAACTCAAATTGTAAAAAAAGATGACACTGTTCAAAAACCTTTGAATCCAGTAAAAGAAGGTTATGTGTTTGATGAATGGACATATTTAGGAAAAACATATGATTTTAATTTAAAGGTAGTATCAGATTTAAAATTAGTGGCAAAATGGACAAAACTTGATGATAATATTGAAACTTTTAATATAGAATTTGATACTGATGGTGGTTCAATTATTTCTAAACAAATTGTAATAAAGGGAAACAAAGTTGAAAAACCTATCGATCCTACAAAAGATGGTTACAATTTTGTTGGATGGATATTAAACGATGAAATTTATGATTTTGATAGCATCGTAGAAAAAGATTTAAAACTTAAAGCCAAATGGGAAAAGATAAAAATATCAAATAGTAATACACCGAATAATACTGGTAATGGTAATAACTCAAACAGTGGTAATAATGGCAATAACAACAAACCTTCAACACCACAAAAAAAGACATTTACTGTAACCTTTAAATCAAATGGAGGCACTAATGTTTCATCACAAACAGTAGTCGAAGGAAGTAAGGTTTCAAAACCAAATGATCCAACAAAAAGTGGTTATAATTTTGCTGGATGGTTATTAAATGGAAAAGAATATAATTTCAATTTAGCAGTTACTGGTAATATTACTTTAGAGGCTAAATGGGTTGAGGTAAAAAAGAATAATTATACAGTAACATTTAATTCAAATGGTGGCAGTGCTGTTTCATCACAAACAATAGTTGAAGGAAGTAAAGTTTCAAAACCAAATGATCCAACAAAAAGTGGTTATAATTTTAAAAGTTGGTTACTAAATGGCAAAACATATGATTTTAATTCTGCAGTAACTGGAAATATAACTTTAGTGGCAAATTGGGTTCAAAAAAACTATACTATTGTTGCAACTAGAGTAGATGCTTATTCACCAGACAGTATTTTGACAGTTTATGAAGATGGCAAAAAAATAACAGTTCAAGCAATCAAGTTTAGTGATGGAACTTTATTATGTTTAGGAACAAATACTACTGTGTATACATCAGATATTACTGGCGAATCAAGTTTTATAATTGTTTTGACAGATGGAACTAAAGTTTCAGCACAATTACAGTAATATTAAAAAAAACTTGTTATAGTTTAAATTATTATATTTTGTTTATTGATTTTACAGTAAACAAAATTTGGTGATTTCATATAGTGAAATTACAAAGTAAATAAATTATTTATAGAAAAAAAGATTTTAAAAATTGTAGAAATGTAGGAGGTAGAAAATGAAAAAGTTAATTAGTTATTTTACAATTTTATTAAGTATTTTAATTTTAGGAAATGTAAAAAATGTTTTAGCTGCTGAAATAGTTTCTGATGATATTCCTAACTCCACTTACATAATTGGTAAATGTATGTTTACAAGGGAAGTAAGTAGTAGTTATAACGGTAGTTTATCAACTGATGTTATTATGTTAGCCGCTAAAACAATTGATAGTAATAGACTTGAAGATATGATTATTTACTATAAAAATGCAAGGGGTGTATGGGTAAACGCATTAACAAATCAAAAAGTAAATATTGGAGAAAAAATTAATGTTGAATATAAAAATAATGAAATTTATCTTATGACACCAACATTAATAAATTCATCATTAACAGCATGTGGAACATCAGATTGTGAGTTTGTTCCAGAGTTAAAAGATGGAAAATATCGTTATGATTTAAGCATAAAAGATCAAAATTCTTCATTTACAGGATATGAAATATATGAAAAAAATGGAGAAGCATATACAAAAGTTGGTGAAGGAAAAGTACATAACCCAGAAGTAATTGAGGTAACAATAGAACCTGGAGAAAAGAAAACTTATGTAGCGAGAATATATGTAGAAAAAACAAATGGCGAAAAAGTTTATAGCGAATATTCAAATGAACTAGTAATTGACCATAGTGTAGTAGAAACACCATCATTAATAAATTCATCATTAACAGCATGTGGAACATCAGATTGTGAGTTTGTTCCAGAGTTAAAAGATGGAAAATAT
>CAKPAV010000290.1 GCA_934133115.1 uncultured Bacilli bacterium | reverse complement strand
TTACTCACTAAATCTAAACCAATAAAAATTAAGCCTAAGCCACATAATATTGAACCAATATTCTTAACCTTTTCGTTTTTGAAGAAAGTCATCATGACACCAACAAATGCCAAAACTGAGGTAAATAAAGAAATATTTAAACTAGATAGAGAAACTAAAAGTCCTGTAACAGTTGTTCCAATATTAGCACCCATAATAATAGATGCCGCTTGTACTAAGCTCATAACACCAGCATTAACTAAGCCAATAGTCATAACACTGGTAGCCGCTGAACTTTGAATTAATGCTGTTATCCCAGCACCTATTCCTACTCCTACAATTGGATTATTTCCAATTTTTTCTAAAAGTTTTTTTAATCCTTTTCCGGTGGCGCGTTCTAAAGCACCACTCATCATATTCATGCCAGCGATAAAAACACCACTACCAGCAAGCAAAGATAATATACATACTAAAATAATTGGCATAATTTAACTCCTAAAAATAACATTAATAATATTAGCATATTATTGAGATAATTAAAATGAAAAAAAGCGCTAATTAATAGCGCTACATTTTAAGATGGATTTAAGATAGTCAAATAATACCAACTAGCTATCTCAAAAATTAACTCTGATAATGAAATAATACCATTATTCGAGAGGTTCATCTCCATCTAAAATACATTTAATTTCTTTTTTAACATAACTAATATCACTATTAGAAAGAAACGGAATAATCTTTTGGATTTGATTTGGAGTTTTATTCCACCAATGAAGTTTTTCTAATAATTCAATCATCTCATCATCAAATCTCTTTTTAATCACTTTAGCCGGATTACCAACCGCTACTGAATACGAAGGAATATTTGAGGCCACAACCGCGTTAGCGCCGATAATACACCCATCGCCGACATGGACGCCAGGTAAGAACGTAACATTTTGGCCAATCCAAACATCATTACCTATAATTGTATCGCCTTTATATGGTAAATCTTCTTTTTTAGGGGTATCTTGTTTCCAACCACTAAAGATATAAAAAGGATAAGTAGAAACACTATTCATTTGATGGTTCGCGCCGTTCATAATAAATTCCACACCTCTACCAATTTGACAGAATTTTCCAATAATTAACTTGTCACCAATAAAATCATAATGATGGGTGACATGTCTTTGAAAATTTTGGCCATCAAAGTATGTATATTCTCCAACTTTGATATTAGGGCAACTCATTAATGTTGGCTTAACATAAACCACACTTTCATCTTTGGATTTCAAAGGATGGATTCTTCTCCAGTCTGGTTTATCAGCTTTATCCGCCATTAGCATCAGGTCTTCAGTCTCTCTATCTGACAAATCCAAAAATTCATTCGCATTTACTTTAAATTCAAGAATCAACCTGATGACTTTGTCGAAAGACATATCAGTTAATCCCGTTTCAATCTTATTAATCATTGATTTATGGGTGTAGCCTAAAGCCTCCGCAAATTCTTGCTGAGACATATTATTATCTAAACGAATCTTCTTGATTCTATCTCCCAATACTTTGTATGCCATAATTCCTCCTTTAACCGCGTCGAATTCGACCAGTTTAAACCCACCCATTTCAAGGGGTTTATTTCTTTTCAATTCGTTTTATCGGCTTGATATTATTTTTATTAAACAATTCTTTTTCTCTATTCGCTTCTTTATTTAGAAAAACTAGTCTATCTTTTTGAGATAACTTTTGAGAAATGAGCATAGAGTTTAAACATTCAAGATTACTTAAGATTGCTAATTCAATAGTGTTTGCATAATCTCTAATATTTCCTTCTTTGCCAGTATTTGTTTCTCTCCATTCTTTAGCTGTTTTTCCAAATAAAGCAACATTTAAAAGATCTGCTTCATTAGCATAAATGTAACTTTTTTGTTCGTTTGACAATTCAACAGGAACCAAATATTCTTTAACAGCGTCTGTGTGAATTAAATAATTAAGTTTGGTTAATAACCTCTTCCCGTGCCACTCAAGCTGTTCAGATTCCTGAATCTTTAGTCGTTGGAATTCCTTAATTATGTAAAGTTTTATTTCTGCTGAAATCCAAGAAGCGAACTCTAATGCAATATCACGGTGAGCAAAAGTACCACCACCATGTCGGCCAGATTTTACTTTTATTCCAATGGCGTTTGTAATTTCTATCCATTTCTTTGGTGAAATAGTGAAGGCATTTTCTCCAGGTTTACTTCTAAACCCCTCGAAATCGGTGGGTTTAAAATTCTCATTATTAAGACGCTCCCAAATTGTCAAATACTGAAGAGAATCAACCCTTCTAATCCAATTAGCTATAACAGCATTAGGATCTTCCTCGTTTTTAAATCGAGCTATATCGGTTAAACTAATAAAATCATCATCTTCGATACCAGTAACATTAATTTCAACGTTTTTAACAGTGATTTTATTCATAAAACGTTTCTCCTTTTATCATTAGTATTCTACCATATTTATATGTAGAGTTCTACCTTGTATAAGAAAAAAAGAGATGAACTATAATAACATCTCTTAATTTTCTAAGTGCCAAAAAATAACAATTTTGATACAGTTGCGACCCCTAGAGGCAAAATGCGCCCCCTTATTTATTCATAAAATTCAACTTGACAATTGACAAATTTTGAGTGATTTATTGACACGGGGGTGTTTTTCAATATATCGGGTGGTAGGAGCGCTTATAATCGCACCCGCCGATTCACCTATCATCAGTTTTCCCTTTCCCAATTCTTTCTTCAATAGCTCATCCGTTCCCGTTTTACGGAACTGGTC
>CAKPAV010000289.1 GCA_934133115.1 uncultured Bacilli bacterium | reverse complement strand
ATGATTCTGGTATAACCATTGGCATATAAACATTTTCATGTCCTGTTTGCTTGAATTTTTCATCCAAATGTTTTTGAATTTGTTCCCATATAGCGTAGCCATAAGGGCGATAGATAATAAACCCTTTTACAGATGAGTAGTCCATTAATTCAGCTTTTTTACATACATCTGTATACCATTGAGCAAAATCAACATCCCTCGATGTTATTGCTTCATTTTTTAAATCTGCCATAATAATTACCTCCTACTTTTTACCATTAACAAGTGTCATAACTTTACTTAATTTTTTCTTTTCAATCGGCAAAATCATTTCATCTGCTTGGCTAATCAAATTACTTGAAACATATTTAATTCCCATCTTACAAATCAAATACATTGAATTATTCGTATCTAATCCGTAAGCAATGATATTTTTATCATAACTTTTTAAAGTATCAATAAGAGTATGAATAATTAAAATAGATCTACCGCTCCTACGACAATCTTTAATCAATTCGCTATCCAAAATGAAATAATCGAATACTTTCATTAATTCATTTGTAAGTAATAATTCTTTTTTATCAATTTTTAATGCCACTTTATAGCCATGTTCTTTTAAATTATTAATTGAAGAAATAATTTCTTCTTCTTCTGATAACCATTCAGAGATTTCTAATTCACTAAATGTAAGAATAATATCTTCGCTATCAATTCCTGCAATATGAGAAAAACTTTTGGCAACATGTTCTCTTTCTAAAACTGAAACATTATAAATTAATTTAACATTTGAAATATTTTCATTTAAATAACGACTAAGTATTTTCTTGTTAAACATTGTAAATAAGTCTTTAATCTTACCGACTTTATAAGCATATTCTTTTAATTCTTGGATATTTGAGAATATTGTATTATTGCATTTAATTGTCGAATTATATGCTAGGATCGCACCAGTTTTAATGTTAATAACTGGTTGGTATAAAATCTTGAAATCTCTTTTACTAATAAGTGTATTAAATTCATTTTCATATGATGAAGTAATTTCCACACTTGAAACACTATTATCATCATAAATCATAATATGATCATTGTGGTCCATTGCGGTAACTGAAATAGATTTAGTATTGCGCACTAATTGTTTATAAGTGCAATTGTCCTCATTAATTAATGTCCCGGTAATGGAATAATTGTAATCTTCATTATAAGAGTTAATTTTTAGATATTTAGATATTGTTTTTGAAATACTATGCATCAAGCGTAATAAGTTTTTTCTAGAACTTATTCCTGGATAATAAATAGTAAACGAGGATTGAGAATAATCAGCTATAGTACAATTGCTTGTTAAATAAGGAGCAATTATATTTTTAGCACATACAAAGAATAACGAACTTACTTTATCATCATCTTCATCTTGAATTTTAGTATTTCTAAATGCCACGAATTGATGCTCAATTTCTGATTTATTAAAATATCTTACTTTGTTGTTTTTGGCATCAATACAAATTATTCTTGTAGTATTTTCCGCTAATTCGAATTTCTTTTTTACATTGACGTTTTCATGATTAGATAAAATCATACTGACAACTATCACGACAAAAATAGCTACGGCAAGTAATACAAGTAGCTGTGTAAGTTTAGTATCGCTAATAAGGTATACAAAATAACGAGTCATAAATTTCACCTGTTAATATTATATACTTGTATATAAATTAAATAAAGCAAACTTTTAAAAAGTTCGAACCAATAATCAAAATTAAAGTTTTACATAATCATGTTCCGCAGAAAATTTTTCATTTTGAAATGACATCAAAAAATAAACCCCAAACATTCGATTACGATATTTGATAGTGCCGCCAAAACTATTAATTAGTCTTTTTGTTTCAAATAATCCCACACCATTTCCGCTTAAATCTTCACTTTTAGATGTGGTGTATTGATAATCAAATATTTTATTTCCGCTTTTAACTTTAGAATGCGAATTATATACATATATTCTTAAATTGCCTTTTATTTTTATAATATTAACAATTATTTTTAACTTTTTATCATTAGAACTATGTGCAAATGCATTTTTTATTAATTCCATGAATGGAATTTTTAAATCTTTCCAAAACTCTAAAGTAAAATGTTTAACATTTGAATAGAAACTTAATTTAAATTGTTTATGAGTATATTTTGAAAACTGATTACACATTTCTAATAAATGTAAAAAGACCATTTTGTAACAAATGCAATTTATACAAGAAGATATATTTTTCAAAATTTTCGGTTTAGTAATGCAAACTTTTTTATGTTTAATAACATTTATATCGTCAATTCCCAATGTAAATAACATTTGTTTCATATCCAAAATTGGAATTTGTGATAATACTTCAACAACTATTTTTCTGCTATCGGCATGGATATTAGTAATAAAAGTAAGTTCGTTTAATACATGAATCATGTTTTCAAACGCCGCAACAGTAGAAAAATTGTAGACAATTTTATAACATCTTATGTCTTTGGCGGTAAATCCTTCTTGAACACCGCTGCTTTTTTCTTTAAGCAAATTATTTAGAATAGTTTTAAAATAAACAATTTCTCTATTAATAGTTATTTTGTTAATAGCACATACTCTCATGAATTTTTCCATTATTTTCAAATGATTAAAGCTAGAAGTTAATCCATAAATGCCACATAACCCTTTTAAAGTATGCGTTTTAATTTGAATTTCTTTTACCCAATCATCATCTTTTTTGTCAATAGTAAACATTTGCAAAATCTCATTTGCTAAAATCTTAACATCATTAGTATTATC
>CAKPAV010000288.1 GCA_934133115.1 uncultured Bacilli bacterium | reverse complement strand
CAAACAGGATCGTCATATTCTAAATCGAGCAACATGATTAATTTGAGTTTCTTTTCTTTCAAATCAGTGTATTTATCAAAGAATGAATCATCGATTGTTTTAGTAGAATATAATGGCATTTCGTATCCTGTCGCATCAATTGGACCATGTCCATATTGCATATCAGATACCATACGATCATTAATACACTTTAATATTACTGGAGTTGGATATGTATCTTCCCAGTTGCTTCTTGAAAGATATTGTTGTTTTTGATCTTTTGTTCCTTCATATAAATTAACATCGCCATCTTGAAGTTGACTTTCCACTTTGTAATTTGTGTATTCTGATTTAGCAAATATTTCATAATCATCTTCATTAATAGTAATTAAATGCGATAATTTAGCATTTCCATCCGCACTTTGTCCGCGTGAATCAACCATGCCATCCGCGGACTTTTTGCCCTTACTAGCTAAAATATTATTTAAAGCATCATGGCTATCTGAACCAACTGATAAATAATAATTACCTTTTTCTAAGATATATGTTCCTTTTCCATATGTATCAAAAGTTTTTAATTCTGAACCTTTAATAGAAACTTCATATGTTTTAGCTTCTCCTGGTTCTAATAAATCCGACTTCTCAAAGCCCACAAGTTCAATAGATGCTTTTTCTACACCATTTTCCTTGTCATAATCGGTATATGGCTTTTGTAAGTATACTTGGATTGGTGTTTTTCCTTTAACTTCACCAACGTTTTTAACATTAACGCTAACTTTATAAGTTCCTAAGAAATCGCCAGATTCATGTTCGACTTTTAAATTAGAAAATTCAAAGTTGGTATAAGATAAACCATAACCAAATGGGAACGCTACTTCGCTTTCATATTTCCAAGTAGAATCACCGTTTTTAACACCAACACTACTAGAAGCATTGTTCACTCCTAAAATAATATCTTCATATCTAGTTTCATAATAACGATATCCAACATAAATTCCTTCTTGATATACGTTATAGAAATTATTGTATACACCTAAGTTTGTCTCTGGTAAATTTCTTGATTCTGCCCATTTAAAATCACCAAAGTTAATAGTAGCAGGCGCAGAATAATGATCATACGCAATTGCGTTAACAAGTGCTCCGGAAGGATTAGCTCTACCAGATAAAATATCTCCTAAAGACATGAATGATGATAACCCGCCTTCACCCGCTAATAAACAAGCGTCAATATCATAATTAAGTAAATGTTTCATTTGTAATGGTGAAGCATTATTTAAAATAACTATAACTTTTTTGATTTTGCCTTGATTTTTATAAGCAACTAATTTTTCTAAAACTTCTGCTTCTTTAAAAGATAAATCTAAATAGTTATTATCGAAACACTCATCAGATTTAAACCAAGTGTCACCATCTTCTGATCCATCTCTAGTGATTGTCATAATCGCTGCATCTTCATATTTAGCAATTGAAGCATCAATGCCTCCTGAAACTTTGGAATTTAAAATATCCCAAGGTACTTCATTAATATAGAACTCACGATATCTACCATCGGTATAACCGTTTTTTCCGTTATAGTTTGGGTCTTTAGTTAAACTACCTTGGACACTCGTTGATCCATAACTCCCTTTTAAGCTATCATAAGCATTAAATAAATCATGATTAACAACAAATCCCGCTCCACCTTCACTTGTGGGAGTTTCTAAAGTATCCATAAAGTTTTTTGGCTGTGTGGCATTAATTGCTCCAGATCCTCCACCAGCGATTTGATATTTAGCGCTAGCAATACCAAATAATGAAACTTTATTTCCTTCGCTTAATGGTAATGCGTTATTTTTGTTCCACAATAATACTGTACCTTCGTTATCTACAGCGCGTGTAATATTCATAGAATTTTCACGCATTGCCTTATCATCTTTTTTATTTGTTTCATCTAAAAATTTACTTTGGTAATAAGTGTTACCTCCACCAATAGTAATTGTTTCTTGTTCATTAAGAATTGAATTAATTGTAGAAGAATATTTTTTAGCATAAGGAGTGCCTATTTCTAATACTAAAAACCAAATAAATGAAAAAAGTGATACTAACATAAATACATCTCTTCGAAAAATCTTTTTAAGCATCAATTTTTTCCTCCTTTTTTAATTCCTTCTTTTGTTTAATTGATAAATAAACAAGAACGCCAATACCAACAAAGCATAAAACATCGAGAATAAATAATACGGTTTGATACCAGTTGGTGAATAAAGTTATGGATCCACTAGTTGCACCCGCAATAGCGTTCAGCACAAAATAAAGTACCACTACCGCTATAGTGATAAAAAAAGCCGCTTCACCTAATAACCAAGCAAACAAATAATAAGGTTTTTTCTTCATAAACCTCTCTCCTTTCACATTACAAACATATAATAAAAAAGCGCTTACATGAATATGTGAAGCGTATTTTTGTTAATGTGGTGCGTATTTTAATGTTTTTTAATTGGAAATAGTAATGTTAATCTAAAGACATTATCTTCAGTAGTAATATGCATTTCGCCATCATATTTTTCCGTAATTAAACGAATGGATTTTAACCCAAAGCCATGATCTAATTTGTTTTCTTTAAGAGTAACAGGTAATCCATTTTTAAAGTCGATTTTACCTTCATAATAATTATCTGTCATGATTGAAACAAAGCCTTGAAATGATTGAACATGTAACCCAATGCATCTTCTTTCAACATCAGATATTTGACTAACTGCCTCAATAGCGTTATCTAAAATATTGCCAAATAAAGCATATAAATCACCCTCACTAAACTCCGTTAATCCGGAGG
>CAKPAV010000287.1 GCA_934133115.1 uncultured Bacilli bacterium | reverse complement strand
TTGATATCACTAAATTTGTTAAATTAGGCGATAATGTTATTATTGTTAAATGTTTTAATGCTGATCAACCAAACTCAAGATGGTATACAGGATCAGGAATTTATCGTAATGTGAATCTATTAACATTTGAAAAAGAACACATTTTATTAAACAGTATCAAAATATCCACTTTATCATACTTAGATAAAACAATTAGTATAGAATTAGATACAACGAGTGAAGGTAATGTCGAAGTTGATTTTTATCAAAATGAAAAGTTATTAGAACATTGTATTTTTAATTCTAACAAACATGTAAAAGAAGTTGTAACTTTAAGTGATGCATTGTTATGGTCTAGTGATAGTCCTAATTTAGTGGAAGCAAAATTTAAATTTAATCAAGATGAACAAACGCTACGTTTTGGTTTAAGGACTATTGAACTTTCTAAAGAAAAAGGATTATTAATTAATGGAAAACGTGAAATTCTTCTTGGAGCATGTATTCATCATGATAATGGCTTAATTGGAGCTAGAAATATTGATTTTGCTGAATATCGTAAAGCTAAATTATTAAAAGATGCTGGATATAACGCGGTTAGAAGTGCCCATAATCCATGCTCTAAAGCATTCTTGGATGCTTGTGATGAATTAGGCTTATATGTCTTAGATGAATACGTGGACTGTTGGTATATTCATAAAACATATTATGATTATGTTTTACATATGGAACAAAATTATGAACATGATTTAAAGTTAATGTCAGATAAAGACTATAACCACCCAAGCGTTATTATGTATTCTATTGGTAATGAAGTTAGTGAAACTGGACAAAAGAAAGGTATTGAATTAACACGTAAAATGACAGAATATTTACATTCTATCGATTATCGTTATGTTACTTGTGGAGTAAATATTTTCTTTAATTTCTTAAGTTCAATGAACTTAGGTGTATATTCGGATAAAAAAGCCCAAAAAGAACTAAAGTCTAAAAAGAAAAAGAAAGCAGTAGGTAGTGAGTTCTTTAATGATTTAGCGGGTATTATGGGAGCATCATTTATGAAAACCGGCGCTACTTTGCATGGATGTGATGTTAAAACTCGTGATGCTTTTGCTGCTCTTGATGTAGCGGGATATAATTATGGTATTAAGCGTTATAAACATGACTTAAAAAAATATCCCAATCGTTTTATTTTAGGAACAGAAACATTTTGTTCTGATGCAGATGTATTCTATGAACTTGCTAAAAAGAATCCACGCTTAATTGGTGATTTTGTTTGGGCTGGTATTGATTATATTGGTGAAGTTGGTGTTGGCTCTTGGACAGTAGATGAATATTGTAATAATGATTTTTCACATTCTGTTGGTTGGTTAACCGCGGGAAGTGGAAGAATAGATATTACTGGTAAAAAACTTAGTGAAATGGATTTTATGCAAGTAGCGTTTGATCAAAAAATAATAGCTATGGGTGTTGTACCAGTTAATCATTATAAAAGAAAACATTCTCCATCCGCATGGAAATGCTCAATGGCTTTAGATAATTGGTCTTATGATGGATTTGAAGGTAAAACTACGGAAGTAGAAGTTTATACTAAAGCGCCATTTATTGAATTATATTTAAATGGAAAATTATTAAAAAGAAAGAAAACTAAAAAAGCATTTAATGTTTTTAAAGTTAAGTATCAACCAGGCGAATTAAAAGCCCAAGCATATGATAAAGATTATAATTTAATTGGTGAATCTATTATTCGAAGTGGTAAAAGCGTAATTACTTTAACAGGAACTAGTGAATCTAATGAGTTTAAAGAAAATGATTTAGTTTATGTGCGATTCATGTTTAGTGATAAAGATGGCATAGTTAAACCAGCAATAAAAGATAATGTTACTATTACAAATATTGAAAATGGCAAATTATTAGGATTTGGTAATGGTTGTTCTTATTCTAAAGAAGGATATTTAAATAATACTGCTTCCACATATTATGGTGAAGCTCTAGCGGTTATAAAACCAGATAATAAAGGTGATATTAAAGTAAGCGCTAGTTCTAAATATGGTGATGTCAAAGTAGAAGTAAAGAAAAAATAAGTGAAAAGTGTCTAGAATTCCTAGACATTTTTAATTGCTTTAATGGATTATTCATGATAGAATGAATGCGAAAGTAAGGACAAAAACGGCGCTAAATCAATATTGAAGGAGTAATTGCTATGATAAATAGAGAATATTATTTAAATCAGATAATTTCAAAAATGTGGGATGGTAACATTAAAGTTATCACGGGTATTAGAAGATGCGGTAAATCTACATTGCTATTTGAATTGTTTTATGATTATTTGATTAAAAGCGGAGTTGAAAAAAATAATATCATAAAAATCGAATTAGATAAAAGAAAATATTTGAAATATAGAAATCCAATTACTTTGTGTAATTATGTTGAAAATATAGTTACTAATGATAAAGATAACAAATATTATTTATTTATCGATGAAGTTCAATTAACCAATGAAGTAAAAGATGAAGAAAGTGGTATTGTTGTAACTATTTATGATATGTTAAATGAATTAAAAGGATATCCAAATTTAGATTGTTATGTTACTGGTTCTAATTCTAAAATGTTATCTAGTGATATTGCCACTGAATTTAGAGGTAGATCTAGTCAAATAAAAGTATATCCACTATCTTTTAAAGAAATTTATTCTTTCAAGCAAATTGATAAGCGAGATTTATTGGATGAATATATGCAATATGGTGGAATGCCAGGATTAATAAATTTAAAGACTGATGAAGAAAAGAAAAGTTATCTTGATAATTTATATAGCGAAATA
>CAKPAV010000286.1 GCA_934133115.1 uncultured Bacilli bacterium | reverse complement strand
ATCTGCATACTCAGGATATTTATTATTAAGTATGCATCTCATTTCATATTGTTTTTGTTCATCACGTGATAATATTCTTATTTCTTTAATATCTGATTTTAAAAATCTATGTAGTACCGCTCGTCCAAATGAGCCTGTACCACCTGTAATTAATAAAGTTTTTCCGTTAAAAATTTGCATAACTACCACTCTCCTATATGATAGACATCATTTAAATAATTCTTGTTTTATCTTTTTTTCGACAGCGCTCTTAGTGTATTTTTGCGCTTCGATTAAACTATTTTTATGGATAGATTTCCATAAATCTTTGTCAAAAATTAATTTTTCTAGTTTATTAGATAAATCATGTTCTTCTTTTGTTTTAAAGACTAAGCCATTATAACTATCTTTTATTATATCACAATTATATTTCCAATCACTTACAATTGCTGGTATTCCGGAAAACATTGCATCGATTAATGTTCCAGCAAAACCTTCTCCTTGATAAAAAGTTGGAAATAATAGTGCGTAGTATTTGCTTATAATTTCAACGCTTTTATTAGCATCAGCAACTCCACAATATTTAATTACATTAGAATCAATACCATCTAATAATTTTAAAAATCTATCTTTATATTTTTCATCAATAGTGCCATAGATATCTAATTTAATATTAATGTTTTTCTTTTTTAATAGCAAAATAGCATTAACTGCAGTTTCTATCCCTTTTTCATACATTACTCTAGAAAAAGTACATACTTCAAATGTATCACATTCATTTTTAATATTTTCACTAATTAATTTTACATTTTTAAAATTAGGTATAGTTGTAATGTTATTTAAGCCAATGTTATTAATCATTTGTTTCATAGTATCAGTTTCAACCCAGATACCATCAAAATGTGACAATACTTTTACTAATTTTTTATCTTTACTTAAATAATCCGGTAACCATCCGCCAATAACATCGTAATATATTTTTTTAGAATACTTTTTCTTGAAATGAACTAAAATTCTTGAAAATACTTTAACTCCTCTATGAGCAGGAAGCATAATAATGCTTTCGCATGTCTTAAATGCATTTTTTATATTTTTAATTAATGCAAAAGGATGTTTTTTCCAATTAGAGCTATCAATCTTTATTACTTCTTGATTAGATAGTAATTCACATAAGTTTTCTGCCTTTATGGTTTGACCATTAACATACTTATACCCAAATCCACCAATAACCGCAATTTTCATAGAGTACTCCTATTTAAACAAGCTAATGCACAAACAAAAAAATCGGTGAAAATAAAATAGAATTGATTCTTCATTACTTTACACCAGCTTTCATTTTTTCTTGTTCTTCTTTATGTATTTCTCCTGTTCCACCCTCAACAACGCCATCATGTTTAAACACTTTAAATGCTGTTTTAAATATTAACCCAATATCATAAAAGAATTCTCTCTTTTGAACATATTCGCCGTCTAGTTTTGCTTTAACAGGTATTTCAAGTTCATCTCTTCCTGATACTTGTGCTAGACCAGTAAGTCCAGGTTTAATCTCATTAGCGTGATATTTATCTCTTTCTAAGATTAAATCATCTTGATTCCATAAAGCTGGTCGAGGTCCAACAAAACTCATTTTTCCAGATAATATGTTAAATAATTGAGGTAATTCATCAATTGATGTTTTTCTTATAAACTTACCTACTTTTGTAATGTGTGATTTAGCGTCACTTAATTGATGTGTTGGAGCATTAGGATCAGTATCTATATACATTGATCTAAATTTCCAAATCTTAAATAGTTTTTTATTTTTACCCACTCGTTCTTGTTTAAATAAAACTGGTCCTTTAGAATCACATTTTATAGCAATTGCAACAATAAGCATTGGAATAGCAAGTAAAATAATAGCAAGTGAAGAACAAACAATATCAAATATTCTTTTAAAAAAAGTATAGATAGGCTTCTTTTTCATTAATTAACACCCACCTTTTCTTTTTCTGAGTTCGCATTAAATTCTTTATAATCTACATAACTTGTTACAACTTCGCGTAAACAATTCTTAATTTCATCATTATCAGTCATTGTAAATACTTTAGAAATATATTGAATTTTTTCATCCATTGGTAATATTTTTTTCTTTTCCTCTACAAATATCTTTTCATTAGATGTTTTAGTGTTCTTTGTTACATCAAGAAGTAGTTCTTCATATAACTTTTCTCCTGGTCTAAGACCAGTAAAGATAATATCAATATCTTTATAAGGAACATATCCACATTGTCTAATAACATTTTCCGCTAAAGTGAGAATTTTAACTGGTTTGCCCATATCTAATATGAATATTTCTCCGCCAGTTGCAAAGGCGCCTGATTGAAGAATTAAACTAACAGCTTCTGGTATAGTCATAAAGTAACGAATAATATCTTTATGTGTAACAGTAACTGGTCCACCTTCTGCAATTTGTTTTTTAAATAAAGGAATAACTGATCCATTAGATCCTAAAACATTACCAAAACGTACTGCTGAATAAGAAGTATTAGCGCTTCTTTCATTCCAATAACGAATTATCATTTCTGCGAATGCTTTAGTAGCCCCCATTGTATTCGTTGGTCTTACCGCTTTATCTGTCGATACTAATACCATCTTTTGTGTTTGGTATTTATCCGCCATTTCAGCAACATTATAAGTACCTAAGCAATTTGTTCTAATTGCTTCTACTGGACTATCTTCCATTAAAGGAACATGCTTATATGCTGCAGCATGGAAAACAATATCCGGACGATATTTAGCAAATATCTCTTCCACACGGAATTTATTATAAGTAGAACCAATAAGTGTAACTA
>CAKPAV010000285.1 GCA_934133115.1 uncultured Bacilli bacterium | reverse complement strand
CTTCATATGATCGAATTAATAAAAAACAATATATTTTAGAAGATGGTGATTATTACTTTGCACTTGGTAATGGCGCTCACGAAGCACTTAATAATGTTATAGGCGTTAAAAACCCATCTGCGGCATTAACTGACCACAATGGTACAAATTATCAAGCAAATACAAATTGCGTGCAAAAAGTAGCTATTTCTGGCGCTATGGATGCATATAAGTATTCACACTATGATGACTCAGTTGAAGTTACTAACCAATTTGATGATGCAGATGTTAATTACTGGGCAAACGAGGACCAAAAAATTACATATTTAACAAGAAAAGATTGGCAAGCAACTTTCCCTAAAAAATTAGAAGGATTGAAGCTTAACGATAAAATGAAAAAAGGACTCGATATGAGAGTGTACACAAAAGCCGATGATGCAGAATCATATAGTGCGGGTGCTGGTACAAAGTATGGAGTTCAATTAAAAGATGAAGAAGGAAATCCATATCGACTCAAATTCTCTGATATGGCTAAACTAGAATATGATGATCCTAAATGGGATTTATTCATTAAACAAATGACATTAGATGATTTAGTAATTTCAATGTCTGATAACCGTGGTATTTTAGCGGTAACTTCAGTATCAAAACCATCTAACTCTATTAATGAAGGACCAGAAGGTTTATTGTCTCCATTTGCTTATGGTGATGGAAGATGGGCAACTGGATTTGCTACTGGACCAATCTATACTGCAACATGGGACCATGAAATGCAAAAGAAATTTGGTTATTTCTATGGTGAAGAAGCTTTGCACTGTGGTGTTGCTGCTGTTAATGCTCCAGGAGCAAACATCAATAGAACACCTTATGGATCACGTGCTTCAGAATATATGTCTGAAGATGGTATTATGAACTATTATGTTGCAAGTAATATAGTAAAAGAAGCTAGAAAAAAAGGCTTAATTATGAATATTAAACACTGTTTCTTAAACAACCAAGAAACTAATCGTCAAGGTGTTGCAACATTCTCTAATGAACAAGCTATTCGTGAAATTTATTTAAAACCATTTGAAGGCGCCTTAACAAAAGGCGAAGGCCTTGGTATTATGACTTCATATAATAGAATTGGTTTAACTTATGCTGCATGTCATCAAACTTTATCAAATCAAATACTTAGAACTGAATGGAAATATAAAGGTTTAATTATTGATGATGCATTGCAAGGTGAAGGATCATATACTTCAACTCGTGATATGATTGTTGGTGGAACTGAGGTATTCTGTCTTGATGGAAATAGAGGTCAACAAATTAAAAATGCTATTACATCTACTGATGATGGATATTTATTAGAACTATGTCAAAAAGCAAATAAAAATATTATGTATGCTTTATCTAGATCGTGGATGGGTGATGTAGCTGATAGTGGCAAAGACTTAGAAGAAACATTTAAATGGTGGAAACCAGTTATCTATACCATTGATGGTGTATTTGGTGCATTTACCTTAGCGGCTATATCATTATTCATTGTCTATGAATTTGTTAAAAAACCAAAAGAATTGGTGAAATAGGGGTGAATAAAATGGAAATGCTTAAGAAAATATTTAAAGGCAAAAAAGTTGGATTCTATCTCATGATGTTAGATGCGATACTTGCACTTATATTTGGTATATTATTCTTAGCCACTTATAAGACATCTATGGCTAATAACGCTGTACCACATACGCCAGAAGTAATTGGGATTTGTGCATTATTATGCTTTGTAATTGAAGTAGTGGCCTTAGCAATGCCAGAACATAAATGGATTCATTTAGGAGCATTACTTGCTATGTGTTTCTCATTTATGAAACAAATATATTTATTCCCAAATCTTATTGCTGACCAAATTAACCATGTTGAATTCCAAGGTGGTAATTTCCCACTTAACTGCGTATACACAGTAATGCAAATAGCAATAATAACTATAGCAATTGTAGCATCTTTTAAAGATGTAACCGAAAAAGAAGAACCAATTAAATTTAATAAACCAAATATTATTCGCTATAGTATCGGCGCATTAGCTATTATTATTGCCACTTCTGCAAGTGGTGCGACAATTGCATCGTGTAAAGCTAAAAATAATTCATATAATAACAATGCATTAGGATTTAAAATAGACGTAGAAAAAGAATTTGGTGATGTAGTTACTGATTATCCTTATGATCCTGCTTCTGTTAAATTTAGTAAGGCTAATAATCCTTGGGCAAAGAAAACCACGGGCGAAATTGAAAAAGCTGTAGGCACTAATAGAAGTGAACGTAGTGATAACGATCGTTTCATTGTTTATCAATTTGAAGGATTCTATGCTGAAGGATATCAAGGAAACTATTCTAAAACTTATGGCTATCTATCGCTTTGGGATGATGGATTATATAATGGCGTTCAAGACAATAAAAACATCTTTGGATATTGGTATAACATTGAAGAAGATGGCTCGGATTGTTTAGTTATGATTGATAATCGTGGAACAAACGCAAATATGATGTGCGTAAAATCAAATTCTAAATTCTATGATTGGACAGCGGATATTAAACTTGATTTCTCATGGGGAACTCGTTCGTTAAAAGTTAATGGATTCTTATATACACCGGCAATTGGTATGTATATCGATACCGGAACGGATGACTTAACTTATGAATATGGCGAAGCAATTGATACAACCAAGTGGACAGCAATGCAAGTAAGAAATGATTTACGTGTTGGCGCTGTATTTGATCCAGATAAAACAATTAAATGGTCAATTCCAAATACTAAAAAATATCCAGGAAAGCAAATAGTTAGAGCAAACTGGGATAC
>CAKPAV010000284.1 GCA_934133115.1 uncultured Bacilli bacterium | reverse complement strand
TCATCAGTTAAAACAGCACTAGTAGATCCACCAAATGATTTTCTGATAATACCTTCTACTATTACTTCTTTATTAGAATCAACTGGTAATGCTTTAAATTCCGCTACTGTAACTTTATCAACTTTAGCAGTAGCAGACAATTTTCCTGTAAATACTTTTTTAGCTTTTGCACCTTTATAAGTTGCTGTTGCAGTTAAGGTGTAATCAACATCAGCCGCTCCTACTTCAGGTAAATTTATAGGTGTAGCATAAGTAACATGCAAATCATTATCTTCAAGAATTGTAAATTGACTTGATTCCCATGTAAGTGGTACAACAACATCTTCTTCTCCTACTAAAACTGTGATTTGATTAATCATTTGTAATTGAGAAGTTACTTTTTCATAATTTGCTGTAAGAATAGCAGCGCCTTTAACAGCTTCTTCTGCAACTGTTTTAGCTTCGTTTGAGCATGACATTAATGATAAAGACATTAATCCTGCTGCTAAAAAACCTATTTTTTTATTCATTGTGTTTTTCTCCCTTTAATTAATTGGTGTAATATAATTGTATGATGCTATATTATTGAACATCATCATTTGATAATTATCGAAATAAGGAATCATATACCCTTTTACTTTATAACTCTTTCCAACTTCAAACAAAGTTTCATCTGGGAAAGGTGATGTTGATCCATCAACTCTTAAGTTAAATACAAGACCATTATTTAATCTTGCGTAAATTGTTAAATGTCCTTTACTTACATCTTTTCTAAAATAAGAATTGTATTCCGTACCACTAATGATATTACCATCAGGGTCACGGTCACCTTGTTCGATATTTCTTATTGTAATTGTTGTTTCAATGTATTGATTTTTCTTAGATTCTAAGATGGCTTTAGTAGCGGTAGTATTATCAATACTAATTGGATCAAGATTTAATTCTGGATAATCTTTTGTTGGGCCAGTAAATGGAATAAATTCATCATTTTCATAATCGTTTTCAACAACAAACTTTTGTTTACCAGAGAATTTAACATTGATATTACTTAATTGAATATTGCCATTAAATTGTGTTGCTGTACAATAGAACTCAACAACTAAGCCAACTTTTAAGATTGAAGCCATTGATGAACCATAAGCAGTAAAGCAATAAATTGTGGCATATAATCCTGTTTTTTCTGCCTTGAATAAATCTCTTAATACGAATGAGTCGCCAATCATACCGATTACAACGCCTTTAACATGGCATTTAGAACCAGAGTGTGTTTCAGTTTCACCAATGCCTGGAACAGTTTCACCATTTTCATTTTGGTAATCATAATAATTATCATAAATTCCTTGGACACCATATCCATTTACATATTCATAAATATGTTCAGAATAGTCAAATATTGGGTCTCTTTCACCATAAACTTTTGCGCCGCATCTTTCAGCATAATCACCAGCTTCTTTAAATGCTTTAAAGTATACTGATTCTGTTTCATAGTTGTAATTTTTACTATAAGCTAATTCAACAAGTTCAAGATTTAAATTTCTAAAATCTGAATCTTTAGTCGATTGATACCAAACCATTCCTAAATAACGTCCATTACCATCGACTGTATCATAAATATTTCTTTCACAATCTAATACAACACGATAAGCATTATTTAATTTATCAGCATTAAACTTACTAGCTTGTTTTCCCCATGGCTCAATTCTACCAGTAGATTCTGGTGTATCGATACCATTGTATCTAATAGTGATTTTTTCGTATTTGCCATTATGTTTAACCATAAAGTTTGTTGTATCACCATCTGTACAGAAAGCAACACTTTCTACTAAGCCAATACCTGTATCAATAAAATCTTTTGTTTCAAAATTAGGGTCTCTTAATTTTGTTTTATCTGTTACAGGTGTGCCACGTTTTTCTAAATCAGCAGGTGTTAGCGGACCATCATCATTTGATCCACAACTTGCCATCATTCCAATAACTAACGTGGTAAATATTGCTTTAATTAGTTTATTTTTCATATTTAATCACCTTATTTATTTTCAACGTATGTGTTTAATTGTCTATATAAATACTGAATTAATTGATCTGCGGTATAGGTTGTTCCTTCATTACCATAGAAAGCAATAGGCATTGCAGATTCAACTGTGTTACGAATTGCATTTGAGCCACGGAATGCAGGATCAACGAAGTTTGTCCAAGTACCATCACCATAAGTATTATTAGCTACATCTGCTGCAGCAATTCTTGCCTTATCAGCATCAGTACCAATTTTTTGATTTAAGAAATCTTGATATTCTTCAGAATTCTTTGCTGAATCTGTTACTGGAAGATAACCTGTTTTAATAGCAAAGTCAGCATTCTTTTCGGTTGTTAAATATTTAATAAATAACCAAGAAGCTAAGTTTTGGTATTCATTTGCTTTTAACATAGCAATGTTAGTACCTTGAGAAATTACAAATTTCTTATCAGCACTCTTATAAGGTACTGGAGCAATACCAATTTTGAACTTTGCACCAGCGGCAATGTTATAAGATAAACCAGCAGATGAAGAAATTGTCATTGCTAATTTTAATGCTTTAAATGGATTTGAACAATATGATTCTTCTTCCCAAGTATATGGAATACCTAAATAATGTTTTTCATTCATATCTTTGAAGTAATTAATCATTTCTCTTGCTTCTGGAGTATCAAAAGAAACATAACCAGATTCGACTGTTGTACCACGCTTTGTATAATCAGAACCAAATTGTCTTAATGATGTAATAAAGAAGTTAGCTTGTGAATCATATCCAATTGGGTAGAAATCTTTTGCGGCCACGCCTGAGAAATCAAATGTAGC
>CAKPAV010000283.1 GCA_934133115.1 uncultured Bacilli bacterium | reverse complement strand
CGAAAATTACATATGGAGGAGAAGAAATATTTTATGCAATTTACAAAAGATGTAGAAAACATGTGCAGAGTTAACTGCGGCGCTTCTCATGGTTGTGCTCCAATTCCTGAAGAAGGAAAATGGGTATACTCAAGAAAGATTGAAGATATCAGCGGTTTTACACATGGTATTGGATGGTGTGCTCCACAACAAGGCGCATGCAAACTTACTTTAAACGTTAAAAACGGAATTATTGAAGAAGCTTTAATTGAGACTATCGGTTGTTCAGGTATGACTCATTCTGCTGCTATGGCATCAGAAGCTATCGTTGGTAAAACAGTTCTTGAAGCTGTAAATACTGACTTAGTATGTGACGCTATTAACACAGCTATGAGAGAATTATTCTTACAAATCATTTATGGTAGAACTCAATCTGCTTTCTCTGAAAACGGATTAGATGTTGGTGCTGGCCTTGAAGACTTAGGAAAAGGTTTACGCTCACAAGTTGGTACAATTTACTCAACAAAAGAAAAAGGTCCTCGTTACCTTGAATTAACAGAAGGATATATCACTTCTATTGCTTTAGATGAAAATAGCGAAATTATTGGTTATCAATATTTATCTTTAGGTAAATTTACTGATTTCTTAAAGAAAGGCGATTCACCTGAAGTTGCTCTTGAAAAAGCAAAAGGACAATATGGTAGATATAACGATGGTGTCAAATTCATTGACCCACGTAAGGAATAGGAGGATTATACAATGGCTTTATTTGAAGGTTATGAAAGAAGAATTAACCAAATTAATAAATGCTTAAACGATAATGGTATTGCCTCTATCGAAGAAGCTGAAAAGATTTGTAAAGACAAAGGCTTAGATGTCTATAAAATGGTTAAAGACATTCAAACAATTTGCTTTGAAAATGCTTGCTGGGCTTATACAGTTGGTGCTGCTCTTGCAATTAAAAACAATGCAAAAGATGCTGCTGAAGCTGCAAGATGGATTGGTGTTGGTTTACAATCATTCTGTATTCCAGGATCAGTTGCTGATGATCGTAAAGTAGGTTTAGGACATGGTAATTTAGGCGCTATGTTATTAACTGAAGATACAAAATGTTTCGCTTTCTTAGCAGGACACGAATCATTTGCTGCTGCTGAAGGTGCAATTGGTATTGCTAAAAAAGCTAATAAAGTTCGTAAAGAACCATTAAGAGTTATCTTAAATGGTTTAGGCAAAGATGCTGCTAAAATTATTTCAAGAATTAACGGATTTACTCATGTTGAAACAGAATTTGACTATTTCACAGGTAAAGTAAAAATCGTTAAAGAAACAAAATATGGCAATAATCCTGATAGATTAGCAGTTCGTTGCTATGGCGCTGATGATGTTCGTGAAGGTGTTGCTATTATGCACTTAGAAGGCGTTGATGTTTCTATTACAGGTAACTCAACTAACCCAACTCGTTTCCAACATCCAGTTGCAGGCACATATAAGAAAGAATGCAATGAATTAGGAAAGAAATATTTCTCAGTTGCTTCTGGTGGTGGTACAGGACGTACTTTACACCCAGATAATATGGCTGCTGGTCCTGCTTCATATGGTATGACTGACACAATGGGTCGTATGCACTCTGATGCTCAATTTGCCGGTTCTTCATCTGTTCCAGCTCACGTTGAAATGATGGGATTAATTGGTATGGGTAATAACCCAATGGTTGGTGCTACTGTTGCAGTTGCAGTTTCTGTTGCTCAAGCATTAGCAACTAAATAGTTTTAAATTAATATTTAATTACTTTAAGGAAGTCAAAATTTGACTTCCTTTTTTTTGCGTTTGCTTTGAAAGTTCTATCAATGCTTGTATCTATAATGTATAATAGAAAAGAAATCGAATACATTTATAAATAAATGTAAATTTTTAAGATTGATGGAGTTATCATGAAACTTAATGAATTAAAACCAGGTCAAACGACAAAGGTAATGTCTGTTGGCGCAACAGGATCTTTAAGACAACACTTTCTTGATATGGGTATTATACCTGGAACAGAATTAAAATTAGAAAAATTAGCCCCAATGGGTGATCCAATGGAATTGAGAATACATGGATATGAATTAACATTACGTATTGATGATGCTAAACAAATTGAAGTCACAGAACCTTATATAAAAAAAATTGAGAATAATGATGTTAAAAAACCAATTAAAGAAGAACACCCAGGGTTAGGGGAATATGGTAAATACCATGATCATGTTAATGAACATCCTCTAGATAAAAACGAAAAAATCACTTTTGCGTTAGTGGGTAATCAAAACTGCGGCAAAACAACTTTGTTTAATCAACTCACAGGTATGAATCAACATGTTGGTAATTTCCCAGGCGTTACTGTTGATCAAAAAAGTGGCGCTATACTAAATCATGAAAATACATTAGTTACTGATTTACCAGGTATTTATTCTTTATCGCCGTATAGTGATGAAGAGATTGTTTCTAGAAATTTTATTTTGGATGAACATCCTAAAGGAATAATTAATATTACTGATGCCACAGCTATTGAAAGAAATTTATATTTAACACTTCAATTGATGGAGTTAAATATTCCTATGGCTTTAGCACTTAATATGATGGATGAAATGACGGGTAATGGTGGCTATATTGATGTTAATAAAATGGAAAAATTGTTAGGCATACCGGTTGTGCCAGTATCAGCAAAGAAAAATGCGGGTGTTGATGAGTTGATTGACCATGCAATTCACGTTGCATACTATCAAGAAAAACCTTCGGTTGTCGATTTCTGTGATGAATTTGATCATGGCGGAGCAGTCCATCGTGCTATTCATGGTATAATGTAT
>CAKPAV010000282.1 GCA_934133115.1 uncultured Bacilli bacterium | reverse complement strand
TATAAATTCGCAATATATAGTTAAGTGTATTGACAAAGGCACACTTAAAACTAAAGGCCAAAAAAAAGAAAGACCATTTTATGTGATGAAAAAATATGAGAAGTCACTAGATCAAATGATTAATGACAATGAAATATCTCCGCTTTCTGCATATAGATATTCTTTACAATTATGCGAAGGTGTAAAAGCAATGCATAAAAGAGAAAACCCATTGATACATAGAGATTTAAAACCGGAAAATATTTTGTATGACAAAGAAGAAGATATAGTTTTAATCTGCGATCTTGGATTAACACATATTGATAATCAAAATAAAACGATAAATCAAGGTTTTGTCGGAAATATTGATTATCATGCTCCTGAACAAAAAAAGCGAGGATCACATAAAGTTGGCACATATACTGATATTTATTCATTAGGTTTGATAATAAATGTGTTATTTACAAATCAAATACCAATTGGGGAAAATTATAAAAAAATATGGGAATGCGCTCCGTATTTTCACTATATTGATAAAATTGTAGCGAGAATGATTCAACATGATATTTCAAAAAGAGAACAAGATATAAACGCTATATTAATGCAATTATATCAACATGAGAATGAATTTGAATTTGAAGAATCATATTTAAAATCTAAATATTCAAAACTAGGATTCACAAGAGATAAAGTTATGGAAATAATGAATTTATACTCTCTTTCAATTTATTTTCTAAAAAATAACTTTGATTCTAATTGCATTAATTTAAATTATTATTGTGATTATCATTTTCGCTGCACCAATATAATGAAGAATAGTTTGATGATTTGTATGACTTACCAAAAAATAAATTCGGTGTTTGAATCTGAGGGAAGTTGCTTTAAAGATAATACTTTGCCACATAAATCAATAGATTATATTGGCAAAGATAAAGATGTTTTTGATAAATTAAAAACAATAATTGATAAAGAAGTTTTTAAAGAATTCTCTAAACTAAAGTATATAATAAAAAAATATTTTATTAGTATTTATGACTATCATGCAAAAGAGATTTTACAAGATATAGATGAAATAAATAAAAAAATAAATTATTATTGTGATGATGCTCCGATTCTTTCAATCATATCTTTTGTTAAGAAGTATATAAAAGATTTTGGTAATTTGTATCCAAGTAATTTTATAGAATTAATGGAATATAGAGTTTCTAATGTTAAAGATAAAAATATTTTAATTTTAGAACAAAACGAAAGTCTAAAAAAATTCGCAGAAAAAATAAAAACACAAATAAATGATTTATCATATATTATTGAAGATAAAAAGATAAAAATATTTTTTGAAACCATTAATAGCGAAGTATCTTTTGAGCTTATTTTAAAAAAAATAATTGAAAAGTATCCTACAGATGATGTTAGACGACAAGATTTAGAGGATATTATTGATAACAGCGAAAAAGATTCTTTACATAAAAAATATATGCTTGATTGTTCGGATGTGCAAGGAATAATGAATTACATAGATGATTGAAAATGAATGTTAAAAAAAGATTGTTTTCTAGGTTTATATTACAAAACAATTAACAAAATTTTATAATCTTGTAAATTTTATGCTTTTTTCAGTTTTAAATGTTTGCTTACCATATTTAGCATATTTATTTATCTTTTCCCCATTATTAAAATTAACTCAATCATTCATCTTCTCCTAAGAATATGTTAATGAAATCAAAATCTTCAATATTCATAGGTGAATTAGGAAAAGTACCAGAAATATAATCAGAGATAGGTGATTTATTGCCTTTTGCTACCCAAGTGTCAATTTTATTATTTGCACCTAAAACATCTATAGCTTTACTTTGACTTTTTAAAGCATTCATAGTCTCAATATTATGCGTTGTAAAAATTAATTGACCTTCACCATATTTTTTAAAAAATGATATTAATCTTTCAAGATAAACAGCATTAATATTGGTGTCTATTTCATCAATGAATGTAATATTCCCTTTAGCGCATCTAGAAAGATAAGAAAACAATTTTACTAATTGCTTTATTCCCGAAGATTCAAATTCTAATTCTACATTATAATCTTTATAAACAAATAATTTCCGTACGTGATATATAGAACGGTCTTGAGTTTTTATAAGCTGGATTTCTTTGATATCCGGCTTAAATATTTGAAGAAATTTTTCTAGCTTTTTGTTTTCTTTTTCATATATTTTAAAAGATGTTATTGGAACAATTTCATCATCAGAATAAGTGTCAGTCCAAGTTTCATCATTTATATCTTTTAATCTTTCTATTTCGATTATTAGATTTCTAACAACGTTTTTATCTATATGATAGTTGTTATGTTTGTCTGATGATAGTAAGTAAACATCTATGCTATTAGCACATGTAAAACAATGGAAAATTATCTTTTCTAAATCAGAAAAATCTATATTGGCTTTATTAGAAGATTTATTTAAAGCCATTTTTTTAACTACTTGTTGAATAATCGATGTGTACTCTAAATCAACGTTAACTAGAAAATCATTAGGTACACTAAAACAAGGATTAATATATAAATCGTTATTAGTTTTAGCAATAATTGTTTTATATTTTTCGGATAATGTTCTACCACTAGAAAGCATTATACTTTCTTCAGAAATAATATAATCAGTAGAAATATCACTTTTATTTAGTTTAATACAGTGTTTTATTACAATATTATCTTTATATTCATAAATCATTGAAATAAAAAATTCTTTTCTTTTGTAATTAATAAGTTTATTTAATTGTTGTTTTGTTTCATTTTGCATTAAAAACGTTTGATTACAAACAATATTTTTATAAAAATCAACAGAACCCATAATAGCGC
>CAKPAV010000281.1 GCA_934133115.1 uncultured Bacilli bacterium | reverse complement strand
CTATACATATGCTTTATGCGGTGATGGTTGCTTAGAAGAAGGATTATCTCAAGAAGCAATATCTTTTGCCGGAGTTCAAAAACTTAATAAATTAATTTTACTTTATGATAGTAACAAAGTTACTCTTGATGGTGATTTAGATTTATCAAGTAATGAAGATACGAAAAAACGTTTTGCTTCTTGTCATTGGAATGTTTTAGAAGTTAATGATGGTAATGATGTTGACGCTATTGATAATGCTATTAAAAAAGCGAAAAAATCAAAAGATAAACCTACTCTTATTATTGTCCATACCATCATTGGTTATGGTTCTAAAAACGAAAACACATGTAAAGTACATGGTGCCCCATTAGGAGATGAAGATGGCGTTTTAGCTAAACAAAAATATGGCTATAACTATGCACCTTGGGAAATTCCTGAAACAGTATACGAAACATTTAGAAATACTTTTATTGCTCGCGGTAATAAAGCTATTAAAAAATGGGAACGTACATTTAAAGCTTATAAAAAGACTCATTTAGCGGAAGCAACTCGCATTGAAGAAACAATTGATAATGATGTAAGTAAATATGTATTTAAAGATTTGCCAGTATTTAATGATGATTTTAAAGATTCAACACGTAATACCTCACAAGCTATTTTAAATATTTTAAATAAAGAAGTATTTAATCTTATTGGTGGATCCGCAGATGTTGCTAAATCCGTTTGTACCATCATTAAAGATGAAAAAAATTGCACTCCGGAAACACCAGATGGACGTAACATTAACTTCGGAATTCGTGAATTTGCTATGGCATGTATTCAAAATGGCATGTTACTTCATGGCGGACTTCGTACTTATGTCGGATGTTTCTTAGTATTCTCTGATTATATGAAATCCGCAATTAGAATGGCAGCCTTATCTAAATTACCTGCTATATACTTATTCTCACACGATTCAATCGCTGTAGGAGAAGATGGACCAACTCATCAACCAATCGAACAATTAGCCATGTTACGCGCTATGCCTAATGTTGATGTTATCCGTCCTTGTGATGCAACGGAAACTGCAGCCGCATGGAAACTTGGCTTATTATCAAGTGAAACTCCAACTGCTATCATCTTATCTCGTCAAGGATTACCAGAAATGAAAGCAAGTAATTATGATGGTGTAGCCCATGGTGCTTATATAGTTGGAAAAGAACTAGGTGAAAAACCAGATTCAGTTATTATTGCGACAGGTAGCGAAGTTAGCCTTGCTATGGAAGCAAAAGCTAAATTATATAACGAAGGAATTGATGTACGCATTGTATCTATGCCTTCTCAAGAATTATTCTTAAAAACGGACGAAAAATACCAATTAAGTGTTTTAGGAGATGATTATGATCATCGTATTTCTGTTGAAATGCTTACTACATTTGGTTGGGGAAGATTTGCAAGATTTAATATGGGTATTGATAGTTTCGGTACCTCAGCACCTGCTAATGATGCGATTAAATCATTTGGATTTACTAGTGATGCACTAGTTGATTTAGTCAAAAAAGTTGTTGGTAAATAATATTAATTACGAAGGCTAGTCCTTCGTTTTTTTATTAATAAAAACGCTTTAATAAATGCGTAATAATTATATTTATGCTAAAATAATTTTGGGTGATAATTATGTCAAAAAAATATTTATTAATTTTAAGTGCTATATTCCTGATTGGTTGTGATTCAAATTCAACTAGCAATAGCCAATTTACTTCATCAACGCCATCTAATAGTGATACAAAAAGTAACGAAAATAGTAATGATAAACCATCAACAAGTGTGATAGATGATAATAAAGTTCTCACTATTAATAAAAAATGTGAATTAGATTTTTATGATGTTGCCTATACATTTAATAATAACTATGAAGACGCTACTAAAGTCGTGGAAGAAGCTACTTTTGAAAATAATACTGAAGTAACTAGTAATAAGGTTTTGGTTCAATTTGATGAAACTTCCAAGCAAAAAACCACCATCACTAATGCGCCAATAATTCGTGCAGTTAAAGGAAATTACGAAAAATGTCATTACGTTACCTTACTTTCCAGTACTCCATTTAATATAAATAAAGTTAGCTTTGCTATTAGTATGTGGAATGATGGTGATTTTACTCATATTGGTAGCGATTACTATGTTGGCGTTGAGTATTTATTAGATGATACTTGGACAAGATTAGATTCAATTGACTTGACTAATATAACTATTGGTGAATTAAGTGAATATACACTATTTACTCAAGAAATTAATGTTAATGATGCCACTGATATTCGTCTAGCATTTGATTTTCCAAATGCTACTGGTGATGTACGTATCGGATTATATAATTTAAGTTATGAAGGCATTGAATATCGCTATAAAGAAGATAAAGAAATAACTAATATTTCTTATAGAGAAGAAAGTTTAACACTTAAAGTAAAAGAAGAAGTTGCGTTAGATGTAGAAGTTAATCCTAATTCGAAAAAAGATTTAATTAATTTTTCTAGCCCAGATCGTTCAAAAGCCATTATAAAAAATGGAAAAGTGATTGCGTTAAGTGAAGGAAAAGTAGCTATTAAAGCATATAATGGTAATGTTAATGCTACTTTAAGTTTAGATATTCAAAATGTTGGTGATAATTATTCAAAAATCATTCAAGAAAAAGTTGAATTTAATGGTAGTATACCTGAGGGATTTACTGCAAACTTTGAAAAATATTATAGTGGAACATGGTTAAATTTTTCAAAAACTGGTGATACTGTTGAAACAAATATTTATGATATAACTGGTCCAACCGTGGTAAAATTAAATATGGCTTGGAGTTCTAATAACGCTAACCCTAGCCA
>CAKPAV010000280.1 GCA_934133115.1 uncultured Bacilli bacterium | reverse complement strand
TATATATTTCATATATATCTTTATCATAATTAAAAATACCTGAATTAAATTTTTGTGTTGTGTTTTTTAAAAACCAACAATTAAAAATGTAATTTTTATGATATGGAACATAATAATTAAATTCTTCACCTTTTATTACTTCTTGGCTCAAACCTTCTATATGAGCATCATTAACACCGCCTAAATCATAATAAATCGTAAATGATTTTTTTTCTTCATTAGATGAAGTATTTAACGATGATGAATCTATTTTAGAACTTGTATCAATATTACTAGTTGATATATCAATACTTTGTAATGAAGATTTTGATGATGTATTAGATGATATACTATTATTACAAGAACAAAGTAATATTAATATAGTTAATAAAGCCATCTTTTTTTTCATAATTATTTATAGTTATTTGCTAAAAGATATTCTGCACCTGGGTCATTATCTAAGCCAGTTTTAATATCATCAACCGCAACAAGTCCCCAATCATTTTCAGCTTCATCATATATTTCAACATAGCAATAATATTTATATGGGACTAATCCACCTTCAATTGTCGGAACTGTGGAGTCATTGCTATATTTTTGGCTAAATTGATCATTTACAAATTGGGCAATTATAGTTCCATCAGAATTCATAATTCTAATACCTGCCTTCTTTTGACCATTGCAAGCACCACCAAGTCTAAATGAAATCCATGATTTTGCTTTTAAAGTAAATGCGCTACTAGTTAAAGTACCAGTGAATCTTTCAACATTTGGATCTTCTTCTTTTCCCAAACTATTTCCTTCAATGCCTGTAAACAAGAAATTACCATCTTTATAATATTTTCCACCAAAGAATTCTTCTTGTCTAGAAACATGGCCAAATAAGCCATCAGTTGTAATTTGTTTTAATGTCCATCCGGTTAAATCACCATATTCAAATCCACCATTTAAGATTTGATATTTACTAGTTTTTGTTAAATCATTATAATAACTTAACATAAATCCTTTTCTTCTAAATAAATCAAATGATGAGTCTTTGTTTATATTTTCAAAAGAATACAAAGCATTTATACGATTGATATCTTCAGCAATAATTCGCGTTTTATCTTCACTTGTTAAACTTACTTGTAAATCATCAAAAGTAATAAATCCAAAATCGCTTTCTCTGTTATCAACAATCTTAACATATAGTTCTTTACCAATATATGAAGATAAATTCACAAATTTTCTTAGCAATGTTTGAGAAGTATATGGGTCATGAAAATATTTGTTATTCGTGACTTTTGCTATTTCACGATTATCCTCTTTAGTATAAATTCCAACATAACAATCATCCCATTTTCCAGCACCCATCATAAATGAGATAATTCCATCGCCACTCAAGAAAAATGAATTTGAAACAATTTCGCCTTTGAATCCATCATCTGTGTTTAAAAATTTATTGCCAATTTTATCATAAAATAAAGTTCCATCATATAAATTGTTAAAATAATTATTTTCTTCAGAAATTTTAGGACTATCTTTTACACTTTCTATAGTCCAATTAGCAAAATCATTTTCAAAACTTCCGTTTTCAAAACCAAATTTTAGATATTTGTTATTTAAAAACTGTTTTGTCGCATCATCGACGTTTGCATATGCTTTTTGAGCAACATCATACGCTGAACGAGTATTACTGTTAATATCATTATTGTAATAAGCTGGAAATTCATATCTTGTTGATTCATCCATACTATAAGAATAATAAGCTCTAGCAACAAATGATCTTGTAATATTTTCATCTTTAATATTTAAGATCGAGCCATTGATAATATACTTATCCGGATCTTTATTTTCATCAACAACCAAATTTGAATAAGTAATATTCATCACTCTAACTTTATTAGTTTCAGAATCAGAAACCGTATAATTAGAGTTCTCGTCAAATACAGTCGCTAAATCTCCATATTTAGAGACATACGATTTTGGAGCAATTAACATACCAAATGTGGCATTTTTATTTATTACTTCATCATATTTTGATTTAGTTAAAAATGCACTAAAGCGTAATCCTCCTGTATCTGTGGTTCTAATTGATGCACCATTCTCCATTACAAAATCAGCCGTCTCTTCTAAATTGTTTTCAGAATTAACATTAATTGGTGATGTTGCTAAAGTGACTGTAATCCCTGAAGCCATCAAACTTACTAAAGATAAACACAAAGTTTTTTTCATTTTAATAGTTACCTCCTAATTCCTCATCATAATTTGAACTGAAAAAATCATCCATACCTTGATCGTAGGCATTTGATACCAAGATTATGTCTTGTAAAACAACTGCATCTACTTTAATAAAAGGTGAAAGATATGTTTTTTTGTTGTTACTCATATATAGTTCCTCCTTTCATTCCATATAACTTATATGAACAACATTTAGCATCACTTGTTATAATAAATTTATCAGAATTCTCTTTAGGATAAATTAGTGCTGTTAAAGAAAAATTGTCAACAAATATTTCGGCAGAGAATTCATCTAAAATAATATCTATTTGATGGTGAGTTACTTTTTTTAAAGGCATCCTTCTTATAGAAGCCAAACTATCATCATCTTTTTCCGCTCCAGTAATTTGTTCTCCTGAATGTGATCGATCAAAAACCCATTCATCATTAATTAATTTAAATGAAGTATAGCAGTCATTACCTTTTCTAAACTCAATTGAGAAATTTTTGAGTTCTTGTATATACAATGATAGTTTACCATATTTTAATTTTCCAACCAACATGGTATCAATATTACCTTGTTGCACTAATTCTCCCTTGAAAATTGGTTTTTGCACTAATTCATTATCCAATACATCAATATCTCTAGCTAAAGTAAGCATACC
>CAKPAV010000279.1 GCA_934133115.1 uncultured Bacilli bacterium | reverse complement strand
ATGGTATGTTATGCTCACCACGTGAACTTCATTTAGAAGGTGCACCAAATGTTCGTGGTATATTAGTATTAGATGATGATGCGATTATTGGTGAAGATTTCTTTAAAAATAATTAATTTAAATAATAAATATAATTAAAACGCCCGAAGTTTACCGGGCGTCTTTTTTTTTAAACTAACTATCACTTTAGCAATAGTTTAGTTTAAATAAATTAGTTATTTTCTTTTTTCTTTTTTTCAACAATATAGAAGTATCCAATTAATGTAACACAAGCAATAGCAATAATTACGATTAATGTTTGACTATTTGTTTCAGTATTAATAGTAGATATTAAGTTATTAGCTGTATTAACATTAGTATTAACTTTATCATTAATCCAACTACGAATACTAGCTATATAAGTTAATGTTTGACCAATTGTTACATCACCAGTATCAATTTGGGCATCCACCCAAGTTCTTTGTTCATTAGTTAAATTGTTATATCTATCAAGAAGTTTTGATAATCTTCCATTAGCTTCATTGATGAAAGCACAAATCCCATCATTACCACCATCAGCACGTAATTTATGCCATTCGGTTAAGAACGAATTTCCATCATAAATAATTGTAAATACTACCCATTTGCTATAAGCATTATAAGTATCATTTTCAAATGTTGTATAAACTAAAGCGTATGTGCCCGGTTCAATAGGGGCGTTAGTTAAGCGCGTACCATCTTGTTCATAATGTGTTTCTGCAAATTTAACACCATCTGGCGCTATAAGATTAGGAGTATGAGGGTTCCCATCATAATAGAATTCTGTTTCATCAGCTGTAATAACAGGGTCGACTTTACCAGCATTAGCAATGATAAACCAGAAGAAAGAAGTAGAACTAGTATATGCATCATTTTCTTTGACTTCGACATTATAAGCATATGTACCTGGTGTAGTAGGCATTTCAGTACCTAAGTTAGTTGCACCATCATCTTTAGTAAAATAAGCAGATACATCAGCGCCTTCACTTACATTATAAGTAAATGTAGGTAAGTTATTAGTGTAATATGTTTCTCCACCAGTAGAAGTAGTTTTTACGCCATTAATAAGAATTTCAATTGTTGGATCTTGTTTAGGAACTTTAATAGTGAATACTTTCCAGTTAGGAATTGCAAAGTTGGCGTAAATATTATTTTCTATTACAGTAGCAATTTCAGCCCAAATACCTGCTTCAACCGCTTCACTTGCACCTTCTATTCCTTTATCATCGCAATTGAATGTTATATTATAATCAACGCCATAAGAAGCAGAGACAGTAGGTGCATGAGGATTGCCATCATAATCAAATATGTTGTCATCGCCAAATGTTAATGTTGGAACAAATTTATCTAAGTTTGCACCGAACTCTCTAACTGTTAGTCCATAACCAGATTTTCCATCAATAATAGGATTAAAACGAATGTATCGTGCTTCAATATTAGATGAAGATAAATCTACATAAATATTAATTCCATCATAAGTTCCATCAATATCATTGAATATTTCTCCATCAGTAGAATAAGAGAATTTAGCAGTTCCTAGCTTATCGGTATCATGCTCATAACATCCTGTTAATAACATAATATTATTTAAATGAATATTTTCTCCATAATCTAATGTGATATTACAAGAACTTGTGTATTGCCAGTCGAGGTAAGCGTATGTGTCGATATTATTATCAACTAAACCGCCAAGACTATTAACAATAGTAAATCCATTATTAATAACTTTAGTAGCGTAATAAGCATTTATTTCAAATACTTTTAACCAAACGCCTCGTCCACCAGTACTTACCATTCTTAAAGAAGTAGTGGTTACAGCATTATTAAAAGTGGCAATTCCAGAATATCCATCTATTTCATCGGTGATATCTTCATAAGTATCTCCGTTTTTATATTGAACTTTAAACTTACAATAGTCACTTTCACTTAATAAATAAGAAAAATAGTTAAATTTTGTAGCAGTGGAATAGTCAATTTGAATATAATTATTCTCTTCAAATATACCAGCAAACCAAGCAAAAGTTGATTCGTTGCCATCCAAGATGTTGTTGATGTCACCAGCATACATTTCAGGACCATTCCAAGTAATGGTTGCAGCATTTTCGGCTTTCACATTTTTGCTGCCTTTATTAGATGTTGTGGCAACGCCGATTGATGTGATTAAGGCTAGACTAAGCAATAGTAATTTATTAGTCTTCATTTTTAATTCTTCTCCTTTTTTTAACAAACTTAATTAATTATAACTTATTGTAAGCGTTTTACTAATCTATTGTCAATAAGCGTTTACGTATTTTTCAATTTTTATATAATAAAAGGAGCCAAAACAATAAGTTAATGGCTCCAAATATAAAAATTAACAAACTAAAATAATAGATTAATTTATCCTTTTAGTCCACGAGATTGTCTATCCATATCTTCAACAACAATATCATAGATTTCTCCTAAGCTAGCGCAGTATTCTAATACTTTCCAAGGCTCATTAGTGTGGTAATGAATCTTAATAAGTTCATCATCACCAACTGCAAGTAAGCAATCTCCTTTAAAGTTGTTAGTGAAATAATCATTTATAGCGTCTTCATTTAAATTTTTACCCTCAATTAATAGTTGTGTGTCATAGCGATATTCGATCATTTTTAAACCTCTTTCTGTCAGTAAATACTATCGACAAATCTATTGTAGCATATTTTGTTAAGAAAGACGTAAAAGATAATAAATTTTCCAAATTGGTCGAATATAAACGATTTTTAACTTACAATTTTGTTTTTTAATGAAAACTTGTAAAAAAATAGGTGGAATTATTCTAATTATATTGATATAATTATTTG
>CAKPAV010000278.1 GCA_934133115.1 uncultured Bacilli bacterium | reverse complement strand
ACTTTAAAGTCGTAGGCAATGTGTTTTATTTATATATTCTTTTCCCAATAAATAAAAATTAATTAACATTCACGAAGAAAATAAATACGTGTATGAAAAAAACTTGCTTGTAAGTATCAATTTATTGTAAAATTTAAATGTAAGCGGTTTATTAGCTTTTAATATGCGGCTTGCTTTTACAAATTGAGATTTCAGTAAGTTTTTTTTAGTTTGTAAATAGTTTTTTATAAGAAGGAGGAATTTATGAAAGACAAGAAGGAAAATTGGTTTACCAAAATTTATGGGCCAGTAACGAAAGGATGGATTATTAATCGCTCCATTTGCTGTTCGGTCATGGTTGGATTAATTGTGGCTATCAACATTGGAAACTCTGTTATTAGCAAATACTCTAACCAAATTACTGCATATTTGTGCCCACCAATAACAGATAATTCTGCCGTATCAAAAGCCCAAGCTAAAGCAGCGGAATTAGCTAAAACTGTGGAACTAGAAGGTGCAGCATTATTAAAAAATAGTGATGATGTTTTACCTTTATCTAAAACTGATGACAAAAAAGTTAATGTGTTTGGATATGGTTCTGTTGATTGGTCCTATGGTGGTATTTGCAATGGCTCATCAGGCCAAGTTCGACCAGAAGATGATAACATCAATAGTGTAGTTGATTTAATGAAAGCTTTGAAAAGATATGGAATATCCACGAATAGTGAAATTCAAAGTTTTTACAAAAAATGGTGTGAACCAGTTAATTTAATTAAAGATCCCAATAGTATTGATCGAGCAACAGCTAGAGCACTAAGAGAGCCAAGTATGGATAAATATTCCACTCAACTCTTAGATAACGCTAAAGCGTATTCTTCAACGGCTATTGCAGTAATTTCTAGAACTTGTCATGAAAATAATGACTTGCCAAATATTCAAACTAAAGCAGGACCTGGACAAGTCACTGATGAAACAAGACATTATTTAGAGATATCTACCGAAGAAGAAGAAATGTTAACTTATTTAGGCAAAAATTACGAAAAGGTAATAGTGGTAATTAATGCAGGAAATATTATGGAATTAGATTTTATGGATCGCATTCCTGGATTGGATGCTTGTGTATATGTAGGAGTAACAGGTACTCAAGCAGCATCTTCAATTCCTAGTTTGCTTTATGGAGATAAAAGTTTCTCTGGTAAATTAGTGGATACTATTCCTTATACTTTTAATGATCATCCTGCTAGTTATTCTACTTGGTTTGGCGCTAATAATTACGCTGGATCTGATATAGGCGGTATTGACTATGTAGAAGGCATCTATGTTGGGTATAAGTGGTTTGAAACTGCTGACCATGAAGGTGTATATGATAATGTTGATCGAAGTGCTACATATGGTGAACACGCTAAAGGATATAACGGCGTTGTTCAATATCCATTTGGATATGGTTTATCTTATACCTCATTTGATTGGGAAATAGTAAAAAATGAACCAGCAACTGGTACTTCAATTAACGAAAATACAAAATTTAGCATTGATGTAAAAGTAACTAACACTGGTGCACATAGTGGTAAAGATGTTGTCGAAGCTTATGTAACTTTACCTTATACTAAAGGTGGAATTGAAAAGTCTTTTGTTAATCTTGTTGGATTTGCTAAAACGTAAGAATTAATGCCTAATGGCTCACAAGTAGTAACAATCGAAATTGATGCTGAGGATTTTCTAAGTTATGATTGTTATGATAAAAATAATAATGGTTTTAAAGGCTATGAATTAGAAGCAGGCGATTATGAAATTAAATTAATGACTGATAGTCATAACATAAAGCAAATTGCTGGTAGCGATGCGATATTAACTTATAAAGTTGATGAAACAATTAAGTGTCCTACTGATAAACATACGGGTGTAGAAGTTAAAAACTTATTTACTGGTGATGATGCAATTGATGGTATTTCCATTGATGGAATTGATAGCGAACATAATGCTAATATTCCATTTATGAGTAGAAATGATTTTAATTTAGATTATAAAATTCCAGAAAGAACAAAAGAAGTATATAATCGCTCGTTAAGTGATAAAGAGAAAAGTGTCAGTGTTTATTCGGCTCAAAAAGCATCGGACTGGGATAATGCCACTACTGATGTGTTTGGAAATGAAGTAAATACTACTATGCCTACTTGGGGCGCTTCAACATCTTATAAACTAGCGGAATCTTCAGGTGTTATTACTGAATTAGGTTTAGAACTTGGTAGTGATTACAATAATCCAAAATGGGATGAAGTATTGAATCAAGTTAAGTATAATGAAGCTATTAATAGGATTAATAACGCTCAATCTGGTAACAAGGGTATTGCATCAATTGGAAAGCCGCGTTTATATTGTTATGACTCAATGGTTCAAATTAAAGGCTTTGCTGGAAAACCACGTGGAACCGGTAACCCATCAACAGTTATTCTTGCACAAACATGGAATGAACATTTAGCATATCAATATGCAACAAACTTTGCTAATGAAATGAATTCTTTAACGATACAAGCAGTATTTGGTCCAGGTGTTAACTTACATCGATCACCATTTGGTGGAAGAAACTGGGAATACTTCTCAGAAGATACGTTTATGACTTCTTTAATGGCTTGTACTATTGTGCGTGGTTTACAAAATTATGGTTGTGGTGTGGAAATGAAACACTTTGCTTTAAATGAATGTGAATCATGGCGTTATGCTTGTGCTACTTGGTTAAGTGAACAAGCGTTACGTGAAACATATTTAAGACCATTCCAAAGAGCAACAGAAGAAGAAAATTTATCTGGTATCATGACTGCTTTCAACCGTATTGGTAGTCAATGGGCCGGTGGTAGCCAAGGTTTAATTATGGG
>CAKPAV010000277.1 GCA_934133115.1 uncultured Bacilli bacterium | reverse complement strand
TTTTCTGAACTCTTTTTGCCACTTAATACAGAAGCAAATCCAACACCAAGTGCCATAATAAATGGAACAGTAATTGGCCCAGTAGTAACGCCACCAGAGTCAAACGCTAACGCTAATAAATCACCATTACCACGTGCCATTACAATTGATGCCAAAGCAAATAGCACCATATATAAATACATAAGAATGGAAGATAAATCATTTCTACCAGTCATTCTTATAACCGCAACAACTAAAAACATGGCTACACCAAATCCCACTAATCCAATTAGTAATGGTGCTGAAACAATACTTTTAACATATGAAGCTAAAACCATCAAATCAGGTTCAGCGATAGTTATTAATAGTCCTAATAAAAAGCAAATGATTAAAACCACCGGTAAACTCTTGCTTTTTGTTAAACCCGATCCAACTTTTTCTCCCATTGGAGTCATAGCCATATCGGCTCCTAAATTGAATAATCCTATTCCGATAATTAATAATAATGCTGATACTAGAAATACAAGCATTTCATAATTACTAAGATTAACTAAAGGCGTAAAGTTTAGTATCACTACTATTAATGTAATTGGTAGTACGGATATCAATGCTTCCTTAATTTTTTCTAATAATTGTATCAATATTTTGTCCTCCTTTTTTGCTTATTTTATCAAAAATAATTTTTATAACAATGATTTAATTATAAAATTAAACAGTGAAATTTAGATTGTTTATTTCTGCTATTTAATTTCTTCTTTTTTTATAATTTTTATTGGTGTATCTTTTAAGTTTTTATATAAATCATCCATAAACAAGAAATCATAATAATAGATCATCGCATCATCCATAAATTCTTTTGATTTAATATCAATTTTACTAACTCTCTTGTTTTCATAATCTTCGCCATATTTATCCATTAAGTACATTTTTTTAATTAATTTATCTAATCCCTCATAGTAAGTTGTTAAACAAGCATGTTTTTTAAAATTACCATGGGATTGATGATTCTTTCTTCCACTTCCATTTTTAGGTGCAAATTCTTCAAAGTTCATTACTTTATAACCCGCTAATAAATAATGAGCGTTCCAGCGGCTATGTTCAATAAAAGCAAGCATATTAGCCACACTAAGTTTGAAATAATCTTCATATTTTAAACTTCCATTATTAGTATGATTATATGTTTTAAAATATTCTTCTTCTGTTACTTCTACATAGCCATTTTTGATATTATCTTTTTTAGCAATATCAAACCCAATTAGATTTAAAGCAAACGGAAGATTTAATGTTCGATAAATACTAGCATATTGTTTAATTGGAAGTTGTGCTTCCCAGCCATATAATTTATCTTTTGGTAAAGGAGATAATGAGTTATATTTGCCATTGGTAATTTGTGCAATTTTAATAATATCTTCATTTACAATTGCCGAATGCATAAATTCCATACCTTCTTTTCCAAAATATACAAGGCGAGAATCTTCTTGTTGATTCTTATATAACGTATCGCCTTTAATTCTTACAAATACTTTATAATTTGGTAAATCACCTAAGAAATTAATCAAGTTATTAGCGTAACCCAAATTTTCTAAATCACTGGCTAAAGAAACAACAATATAGGTATAAGAATTGTCATTAATCATTTTTAATAGCTCTTTTTTAATTTTAGGAGAATATACATCTTTTTTTTGATGTGCTAAGTTACAAATCTTTTCTGGTTTTGGTAAATCGCTATTTTTATAATTGCTATTTATTTCAAAATCAATAATAGAAAAGGCATCATTATTAAGACAGCGATCTTGGTTATCATAAACCATATAATTTATTGGAGAAGCAACAAAACGTCCATTTTCCTCTTTGGCAAATTGGAATTCCATCGCCATTAATTTAAATAAAGCTAAGTTAACTTTACCAAATCCTATAAACATTGCGTTAATTTGTTTATCACTTTGTAAAGCAAAGTTACTAGTATAAAAATCACGTGGAATATATCGGCTCATTGGATAATCTTTTATAAATTCACGAGCAATAAGTTCATAACGATTAAAGCAATTGACAAATGATTTTACTATATGCTCATCATTTTTATTAAATTGATCTGTCAATGCTCTTATTTCATCACAATCGGCTTCAATATGTAGGTAAATGGCGTTATTCAAATCTTTGTTAAGATTTTTTGCTTCAATAATCTCCTTATATATATCTACAACCTCGGAATATGAATACTCTGAATCTTTAAATAATATTAAGTGACGTTCACCTTGTGCTATTTTATTAATGAGTTTAGGGGATGTAGCTTTACCGCGCTTAATAAGAATATTTTTATTAACTAAATCTGAATAAGTTTTATAATCGATTTTGCGGTCTATAATAAATGCATTCTCATTATTTTCTAAATATTTAAGCGCTGACTTACTATATCCAATAACAATATCACCATTTTGCTTAAGAATTTTATTTATTTTATGATTATTTTGTGATTTATTAGTTGCTATAACTAAAACTGTTAAAACAGTTGTTAATGAACATAATAATAAGACTAATATAAAATCAAATTTCCAAATAAGTGAACTTTCAAATAAAGGACGCGCTAAAGAAGAATTTGCTTTAAATGCAAAAGCTTCTAATGTGTCTTTAATTAAAGAAAAATAAAAAAACACATCTAATTTATTCCCATTTATAATTTTTCCATAAATACTTGCGGTTACATACATAAAATATAAAATCAAAAATGCTGGGAGAAGCATTGTGATATTATTTTTTGAAACAAGTTTTCTCTTTTTAATTACATTATAAATAGTAATAAATAATACGCTTAATATGCATATTAAGAAAACAATAGATAAGATTTTATAGGCCATAGTCATCTCTCCTTTTTAAC
>CAKPAV010000276.1 GCA_934133115.1 uncultured Bacilli bacterium | reverse complement strand
AATAATCATTTTTTTGATATTTAGAAAAGCAACTTGATATGGATTCCGCAATCTTTTTAGCTTGCTTCCCATTTATACTTGGACTAGAAAATATTGCATCAATTAAAAATGATGCTTCAGTTGGATCAAATGTTCTAGATAATAAAGCAAAGCCGCCTTTGCTACCTTTATCAATATCATAATTTAATTCTTCTAAAAGAGATAAAGAAGAAGCAATACTTTTTCTTTCTAATTCAATTTGATAGTTTTTATAAATTAAATCAATAATATCTTTTTGTGTTAAATAATGATTTTCATCGGAATATTCTTTTAACACTTCTAGTACTAATAATATTGATGCTTTTTTGTTTTCAATCATAATAATGTTCCTCGATAGTAATTATAGCATAGAAATAAAGTTAAAAATTATAACGATGAATATTATGAATGAAAAAAGACTATGATTTTCATCAACTATGATAATTATTTATAGTAAATCATTTGCTTGTTAAAATTAAAATTCTTGTTTTTTTAAGCACATAAGCCTATTTTTTAAATATGATTGTAATTGTTTGTCTTCGCAATAAATAAAGCAACCTTTTTGACCACGCGATAAAAGTGTACGATAAGTATTTCGTATTATTTTATCTGCTAAAGCGTAATTTTTGCTTGTTTTAATACCTTTTATTGAGGCATCTGAAGCCGCTCTTTTTGTGTAATCTGTAATAACTTTTCCATCTTCATATCTTAAATCCAAACCGATAATAACGCCGACATAGTCAAACTCTAATCCTTGTGTTGAATGTATACAACCAATTTGTTCAAAACTGTCTGGTGAGGTTGCAAAACTATTTGTATCAAAATTCCATTGAGCGGTGAATCCGTCTTCTAATATTATATCAATTTTGGATTTATCGTGTTGTGAATTCCATGGATAACAATAACCCGCTATCATACGTGCTTTGTTATTTGTGTTCTTTTCTCTTAGTGCATTTCTCATTTCATTTGGATTATCAAATAACTTAATATCATAATCCATATCAAAATAGTTGTAATTAGCGGTTTCTCTTATACCCAATAAATCATCTAAAAATGCTAAATAGCCATCTGACCCATTACATCTAAATTGTGATACTAGTTCTAATGATTTATTGAAGTGGACAATACTACCAAGTTCTTTAGCCCATTTTTTTATTTCTTCAATTGAACCAATGTCTTTTGTTGTAACAATTTGATCTTCGTCAATAAAAAACACACTAATTTTGGATGCATTAATAAGTTCTTTAATTTGGTTTTCACCCTTATTTGAAAACATTCCAGATTTAGCATTTAATCGATGAGCTTCATCTATTAAAAGACAGTCATAAGTGTTTTTAGGCACATCATAAAACGATCCGGACCCTTTAAATAACCCTCTTAAATATCCTAGTGTGTGACTACCGCCGACTAAGTGCTGTGAAAACGCAGCGCGAGGAGCACCATTTTTAGTAACATATGTACAGGAAAAACCGCTATTTAATATTTTTGCTAATAAGTTAATAGCGATTACTGTTTTTCCAGTACCAGGTCCACCTTTAATAATAACAGTGTGCTTTTCTTCTTTGCTGATATTATTTTGAACTAATTTTAAAATTGTGGCAAAAGCAACTTGTTGTTCATCAATCATTGTAAATTCTTCTTTACCATTTAAAATACTTCCCACAACGTCTTGAAGAGATTTTGAAGGCTTTAATTTTCCATTTTCTATTATTTCTAATAATTTCCTATTTGAAGGATTTGATACATGTTTTGCTATAAAATCTTGTAATTTTGATCCATCTTCTTTTAAAAATACAGGTGCATCATCAATTGCTTCTTGGTATTTTGGATTACAAATTTGATTTCTATATTTTTCGTCATAATTATGTAAAAAAGCACAAGGAACTAAATTGATTTTATATTCATTTACTGATTCGTTAAAATTTTCAATTAACTTTGCATATGAATAAGCTTGTTGAGAAGGATGAACTACTTCTCGCTCTTGACCACCAGTAAAAGCAATAACGATATTATCTCTAGATGTTGCTTTACAATCTTCCCATTGCTTTAATTCTACGATTATTATATTATCTTTTTCACCATCTGAACCCGCTATCATAAAATCAACTCTTTTAGAAGTTAGAGGTATTTGATATTCTATAGCAATTTGTACATCATTTGATATTCTACTATCGTTAATTATCATTGCAATTCTTGGTAATGAATTTTCCCAAGAACGATATTCTGCTTGTTGTTCTTTTCTTATTCCTAATTCAAAAAACAAAGAATCTAATCTACTGGCTATTACGCCATTGATTATATCACGCGAAAAACTAGATTTGTTGCCTTCATATACTATCATACTGCTTACCTCTAAAGTTTATTATATTTTGTAGATATCCCTTTACATTTTTCTATTGGATATTTAAGTTCGGTTTTCTTAAGCTTGTTTAATACGATTTCTTTGATATTGACATTTAATATTGAAGCCATTTGAATACAATAATTAATGACATCCGCTAATTCTTCTTTGACATTTTCCATATTGAAATTATCTTCATTCCATTGGAAACATTCTAATAATTCATTGGCCTCAATTGATATTGCTTTTGCTAAATTTGCGGGTGAGTGAAATTTATTCCAATCTCGGTCATCATTAAATTTATTGATTATTTGCTTTAATTCTTGTAATGAATCCATATTAAATCACCCATTGATATTTTATCATTATTTGTATTAATTTCAAAGACCAATAATAATGGCAAATTGCATAAAATACTAAAGATTATTTATAATTATAAATTGATTTAGCAATTTTTTGAATTATTTTTTAAGCTGTAGCAAGTCATCAAGTACTATATAAATAC
>CAKPAV010000275.1 GCA_934133115.1 uncultured Bacilli bacterium | reverse complement strand
AATAGCTAGAGCAATTGGCAATAGTAGAAAAAAGCCTGCAATTACTGTGTATTTTTTATTTTTACGTTTACCATCACTTTTAATACATCTATCATCGGAATCAATACTTTTAATAAATTCATCCACAAATAGTTTGATATCAAATTCATTGTCATAGTTTTTTCTTACAGTTGATTGATCAATTTCATTTACTAAGCAACCACGTTTGTACTTACAGCATTCATAAAAATCTTCATCGAATTTCATAATCGCAGACATATTATAGTAATTAAAGTATACTTGAAGTGACTTTTCATTCGATTTAATTATAGGATGAAATTCTATATTCTCAGAACCATTAAATTTTAAAATCTTATAAAATTCGTTATCATTATAAAACAAAAATATTTTATCAAGATTACTATAATTATTTTTATCTTTAGAATTAAAGTATTTTTCAAGTTCTTTTTTCTTGTTCTCTTTTTTTATGTGTGGATTAGTATCAATATATTGGCCTAATATTTGATCAAACCTTTTTATAAATTCTTTTTCTTCTGCATCAAATGCAAATACTTTTAAATTATTAAAATAAACTTTATTATTATTTGTATTTAATAAGCAATATAAAGAATAAGTATCGATTCCATTAAAATAAAATATATCTTCTTTTTTAAATTCTTCATCTGTATAAGCAACAATAATAACCGCTACTGCTTGTGAATATTTTCCTTTTATTGATTCCCCAAACTCATATAACATAAATTCCATATTGGCGCTATTAATCGGTTTATCATAAAATATCACAAAACGATGTGCCGTTGCTTCATAACATTCAAATTCACACTCGATTTTCTTTGTTAATGGATATTCATTAATTATTTTTTCTTTTATGTTCATAAGAATCACCTCTAATAATATTGATAAAATGGTGTGCTTGGTACAAGTATTTTTGGGTTCATTTCATGGCTAAAATAGCTTTCCCAATTAAATTTTGATACAAAGTTTGCTACTCTAGAAATTCCAGCACCTATAGCAGTTTGCATTAAAACTTTTTGACCATATGGTTTAATAAAAACACTTAATAGTTTTTGGGGCTTATATTGACCAGAATTAATTGGAATGAGTTTTGAGCCAATCCAATTCCCTGCAAATGTTGCTAAGAAATTAAAAGTGAAACTTTCCATAGCATCGCTAAAAGTCATATTCTTTTCCAAAATCAAAGCTTCAATTGAATCAATGCTTGTTTGAACTGCCGCTCCAATTGCTGCTGCATTAGCCAAAGCCGCATTTCCAAGAAATGATGGCAAGCATAATAGTGCAAGAGCATTTGCACCAGATCCGAGCGCTGCCCCAATAACACCTTCCCACATGTCCTTACCAGTTTTGCCAGCTAAGGCATTGGAAATCAGTTGAGCTGTGCCGCCTAAAACAACTGCGCTTGAAACAATTCCTACTATCGCCCAAATCCCCCATGAAGCTAGTGCAGCCGTTATAGCAGCCGTTATAAATAAATTTCCACTTGGATCATAATAATTAACTGGATCATTTCCACAATACGCATAAATGTTTAATCCATTAAAGCTTGTTGGCTCTAAATAGTCGATATTATCTGGACTTATAAATCTCCTTATATATGGATCGTAATATCTTGATTCTATGTAATATAATTCCATTGAATGCTCATAATAATATCCTTTGTATAAGATTGGATTCTTACTGGCATATGCACCTTCCTTAGTTAAAACATTTCCAAATGCATCATATGAATAAGAAGCTATTAATTGGTTATTAGAATCTAATAAGCCTATGATGTTATTGGCTATGTCTCTTATATAATATAACATTTTGCCATTCATATCTATACTTATAATGTTATTATTACTATCATATTCATAATTTATAGTTTTATTAGCATTTGATATTTCTTCATTGTTTAAAGTATCATTCCCGTTATATTCATAAGTACTTACACCATATAAATCACTTTTTTGTATTATTCTTCCTTTAAAATCATATTTATAATTAAGAAACTTATAATTATTGCCATAAACAATAATTTGATTGCTTATTTCTAATAACGTCTTACCAGAATCTTTTACATAAGCGTACTCATTAGTTAAATTGAATTTTTTTTAATACTACTTGTAGTTAATAAGCCTATTGGATCATATGTATCTTCTTTTCGAACAGAGTTATTTTTTAAGTTCAAGTTATTTTTTAACTTTTTGCTACTTTTTTATTAGTTGTTCACAATTTGTTAATTTATTTATAGTTTTTGTAAAAAAAATCGCTACCACAATTTAAGGGTAACGATTGTAACTTTATTCTAAATTATCAATTACATCTTGGAAATCTTTAGGAAGAGGCGCGCTAAACGTCATCTTCTTTTTAGTTTTCGGATGAATTAGTATTAGTTTTTCAGCATGAAGTAATTGGCCTTTATCAAATAATAAATGCGATTTAGGACCATATACTGGATCTCCTTCAATTGGATAACCAATATAATTCATATGTACACGAATTTGATGTGTACGTCCTGTTTCTAAAACGCAACTAATTAAAGTATATTGATTAAATCTTTTTAAGACATGGAAATATGTAACTGCCGGTTTTCCATTTTTAACATCCACAGCCATTTTTTGACGGTTATATTTATCTCTTCCTATTGGAGCAATAATTTTGCCGTCTTCTTCTTTTATCACACCTTTTACTAATGCGATATATTCACGATGTAAAGTATGGTCTTCTAGTTGTTTAGCAAGAAATTCATGAGCATAATCATTTTTAGCAACAACTAATAAGCCGGTTGTATCTTTATCAATTCGATGAACTATTCCTGGTCTTTTAACGCCATTAATGCCGCTTAAATTTGTACAATGCGCTAATAAGGCATTAACTAATGTTCC
>CAKPAV010000274.1 GCA_934133115.1 uncultured Bacilli bacterium | reverse complement strand
GGTAAAGAAGAAGCAATGCGTATTATTAAAAAATGTATTGAAAATTATGAATTAAAATTCGGCGATAAAAAGGAGCAAAAGTAAAATGAAATTATTTATTGATACCGCCAATATTGAAAGTATTAGAGAAGCTAGTAAATGGGGATGCATTAGTGGCGTTACTACTAATCCATCTTTAATTGCTAAAGAAGGAAGAAAACTAGAAGATGTTATTAAAGAAATCGTTGAATTAGTTAATGGACCAATTTCCGCTGAGGTGGCAGAAGCTTCCGCTAGTGAAATGGTTGCTCAAGCAAAAGAATTAGCAAAAATTCATAAAAATATTGTTATTAAATTACCAATGACTATGGATGGCGTTCAAGCTTGTTCGGAACTTACTAAATTAGGTATTAAAACTAATGTTACCTTAGTATTCTCTGTCCCTCAAGCTCTTATGGCTTGTGAAGCTGGTGCAACATATATTTCTCCATTTATGGGTAGAGTTGATGATGCTGGCAATAGTGGTGCAGAATTAATTGAAAAAATTATGTTAATGATTTCTAATTATGGATATGAAACACAAGTTATTGCTGCTTCAATTCGTAATTTAGCGCATGTTGAACAAGCAGCTCTTGCTGGTGCTGATATTGCCACTATTCCATTTGCAGTATTAGAAAAGATGGTTAAACATCCTTTAACCGATGCTGGCTTGAAAATCTTTAAAGATGCAGCTAGCAAATAAGTAACGCTAAATTTTATTTAAAAATATTATTTTAATAAGATAGCATTTGTGGATTTATGAAAAGACATTTGCTATCTTATTTTTTGTACTCTTTATTAAAAAAATATGATAGTACCTTGTTTTATAATTAAAAATCGTACTAAAATAATTATAAATTTATTTGTGATTTAAAAAAGGAGAAAATGATAGATAATAATTGCTAATTATCATCTATTAATATAAAAAAATGAAAAAATTATTATTAAAAAACGGCAACATATATGATGGAAAACTAAATAGTGAATTGTTAATGAATTATGATATTTTAATTGAAGATGGAATAATTACTTCAATTAGTCAAAATATTACTAATAATGATGCAAAAATTATTGATTTAAAAGGCAGTTATGTTATTCCCGGATTAATAAATTTGCATGTTCATTTGCCCGCTAGTGGCAAACCATCAAAAAAGAAAGTTGGAGATTTGAAAAAGTTAGTTGCGTTTATTTCTAAATATGAAATAACTAGGAAAGTTGGAATTAAAATATGTCAACAAAATGCTGAAAAAGAATTACTTTCAGGAGTAACTACAATTCGCACTGTTGGCGGAATTGATGATTTTGATGCAAGATTGCGTGATTTGATTAAAAAGAATAAATATTTAGGACCAAGAATTCTTGCTTCTAACTATGCAATTGGAGTAGTAAATGGCCATATGGATGGAACAGTGGCAAAACCAGCAAGAAATAATGAAGAAGCTATTAAAATGGTTGAAGATTGTAAGGACCAAGGTGCTGATTTAATTAAATTGATGATTACTGGTGGGATTCTAGATACAAAAGAAAAAGGCGTTATTGGCTTATTAAAAATGGATCCGAGTATGATTAAAGCATGCACAACGAAAGCTCATGAATTAGGTCTTAAAGTAGCGGCCCATGTCGAAGGAGAGGAAGGAGTCAAAGAAGCTATTTTAAATGGTGTAGATACTATTGAGCATGGCGCTAAAGTTAGTGATGAATTAGTGGATTTATTTAAAAATCATGGAGGAGCGTATGTGGCAACATTTTCTCCCGCTATGCCACTTGCAATGCTTGATCCAAAGCCATTAGGATATGATGATATTGTAAAATATAATACTCAAGTTTTATTAAATGGCATGATTGAATTTTTAGAAAAGTGCCTAAAAAAAGGCATCCAGGTTGGTTTAGGAACTGACACTGGATGTCCATTAGTAACTCATTATGATATGTGGAGAGAATTAGTATATTTCACAAAATGTATAAAAGGAGTCTCTAATAAATTCGCACTCCATACTGCCACATTAGTTAATGCTAATATTGCAGGGGTTAGTGATATTACAGGTAGTATTGAAGTTAATAAAAGTGGAGATTTATTAATAGTTAAAGAAAATCCTTTAAATGATTTATCTTCGTTACGTAATCCGCAATACGTTGTTTTTAAAGGTAAACTTCTTAAAAAGAAAGTGAAAAAGTATTCTCGTGTTGAAAAAGTGCTAGATGAAGCATTAGAAAATTTATAAAAACAATTAACTTCTTAAAGTAGTTTTACAACCTTCAATTGTTGAAAGTAGTGGGTCAGCGGTAATACGAACTGGAACATTAAGTTCTTTTTCTAATGTTTCTCTTAAGCCACTTAATAAAGCTACTCCGCCAGTCAAAGCAATACCATTTTCGACGATATCACCTGCTAATTCGGGTGGAGTGATAAATAATGTATCTCTAACGACATCAACAATAACTTGAATAATAGGTTTAATTACTTCACTTATTGATTGGGTGTTGATGATAACACTATGTGGTAAAGATGTTTCAATACTTACACCGCTAACTTGTAATAAGCGATTTTCATAATTATCGCCGACTGAACCAATTTTCATTTTGATATATTCAGCATTTTTATTTCCGATTTTAATATGATGGTTGATACGCATATATCGAACAATAGCTTCATCAATCATTTGTCCAGCATTAGGAATGGATTTTGCGACAGATACTTTACCAACCGATAAGACACATACATCCGTGGTTCCGCCACCAATATCAACAATCATAGAACCTTTTGAAGAATTCACATCAACGTCTGATCCAATTGCTGCCATTTTGGCTTTGTCTTCAATGATAATTTTGCGGCATCCCAACTTTTTACCTAATTGTTTTAAGACGTTCACTTC
>CAKPAV010000273.1 GCA_934133115.1 uncultured Bacilli bacterium | reverse complement strand
GTTCTGAGTCTACTATATATAAATACAATATTATTAGTACTAAAACTTTTAATGATATAATTGCTGCACATAATAGCGCAAAAGAAAAAGATGATTTTCCTATCATCTTTTTTTATTCAAATGATGCGTTGATGTAATAAACTTCAAATTTATCAAACGATACATTATCATAGTTGCTATCTTCTGGATAATCTACATTAATATAAGCTTCTGAACCATTTGAAACTGTTGAATCATCATATCCTGTTTTAGCGCCAACTACTTCATCGCCCTTGTAGTAAATTACAACTACATTAGAAGAATCAATTGTTTTTCCAGAATTATTTTTTAGAGTAACTGCTATTTGAGAACCTGTATTATTAGATGAAAGTTTGATACCGGTTGCAGCAAAATCATTTGATATATTTGCTAATTCCGTTTTAAATGATACTTCTGGATATTGTGAATAATTTTCATTAAATCCCCAGAAATATACTAATGTATAACTTTCCGCCGGAATAACAACAAATGAATTTTCAGCTTCCTTTTTTAGTGCAAAATTACCAGATGAATCTTTAAAATTTGCAGTTATAGAAGATAAACAAACAGAGCCCTTATTGTTGTTTGTTACTTTTACAACTAAATCTCCGGCTTTAGTAAGTCCGACTTTTTCTATTTTGACTTTTTCAGTTGTAACTGACACTGTCCTAGTTCCATTTCCAGAATCATTTGTTATTCCTTTACCAGTAGTTGAGTTGTTTGAATCTACCGAAAAGCACAAAATCAAGCCAAGTACAGATAAAACCACACCAGCAATAGCCATTCCCTTATTTTTCTTTTTTATAATTGATATTATTCCCAAAACAACGCCTAATACTGCTAAAATTAAACTTAGGTCCTTGAAGATTGTTAAAGAAATTAATAATCCAATTATACCAAGAATTAAAGATGCAATTCCCATTTTTCTAACTCCTTTCGACTATAATTATACACCATAAAACAGGGTCTGTGAATATCTTAACAGAATTTTTTGTTTTCAACATAAAAAGCCATAAATAGGACAATATAATTAAACGTAAAATATTTATGGTTACCTTTAAAAGAGACTTTAAATTTGGAGATAATATAATGATTAAAGTATCTAAGAATATCAAAAAATATAGAAAAATAGCAAACATCAACTGCTACTTGTTCTTGTGTAACTAATTTAATATCAATGTTTTCATCTTTAACGTTTTCTAATTTTCCTATTTTAAACATAATCTTACCTTCTTTATTTATTTTTTATTATATCACAATTTTAAAATTCATTAATATGTGATATATTTGTTACAAGGAGAAATGATTATGAAACTGTTTATTGGATGTTCATCAAGTAATAATATACCAGATAAATATTTAAAGGATTGTAGCAATTACTTAGAGGAACTATTAAGAGAAAATGATATTGTTTTTGGAGGATGTTCCACTGGTTTAATGGGACTTGCTTATAATATTACTAAAGAATATGGAAACAAAGTAACCGGAATATCACCTAATATATTTAAAAGTGATTTAGATAATATTGATTGCGATCAAAAGATAATAACTGATAATATATCTCGTAGAACTGAGGGCTTAATTAATGAAGCTGATGCGCTTATATTTTTACCTGGTGGTATTGGTACTATATATGAGTTATTTACTGCGATTGAATTAAAAAGAAGTCATGAATTTAATAAACCTATTATTTTATATAATTCTAATCAGTACTTTACTAAATTATTGGATTTTTTATCCACAATGTATGAAGAAGGATTTGCTGATTGCAATATAAAATCATGTTATCACATATCTGATAGTGTATCTGATACTATTAAATATTTAAATAAATAAAGAGGCAATGCCTCTTTTTAATTTATCGTAGCTATTTCACCATTTATATTTAATGAATCTTTACTTGAAAGATAGTAAATGGTTTTTGAAATTGTATTTAGTTTCTCTTGCTTTTTAATGGTTTTTCTTTTACTTTTTAGTGATTTATCTAATTTAATTGCGACTGCATTAACTCGTATGTTTGGCCTTAATTCAAAAGCTAAATCTCTTGTTAGGCTTTGAAGTCCTAGTTTTGAAATGTTATAATCAGTATCATCTGTTATGGTAGTTAGAGATACATTTACTATAGTACTGCCTTTTTTCATATGTTTAGATGCTTCTTTTGAAATTATAAATGAACCACCTATATTTAGTTTAAATGTCTCTTCAAATTCTTCTATTGTTATTTTACTAAAATCTTTATCATAAACAATACCAGAGTTATTTATAATTGTATCTATTCTACCAAATTTTTTTATAACCATTGTAATTGTCTTTTTTACATTTTTTACTGATGCGGTATCTGTTTTAATTACTTGTGTTTCAACATTATAATTATTTTTTATATATTTCCTTAATTCATAAGCTTTTTTTCTATTTTCATTATAACAGATTACAATGTTATATCCTTTACTTGCGAATAGTACTCCTACTTCATTTCCTATTTCTTCTGTTGCATCTGTTATTAAAACGACCTTTTTATTCATAATTACTCCTACTGCATATTTTTAGCGTGCCTTTAAATTATACTATAAAATTTTAATAATTGCCACCATTTATTATAACGAATGTAATTAATGAAGATTTAATTGATTTTGTTGATGGAAATGTTATGATTGATGGTACTCCTCATTGGAGATAATATAAATCACTTATTGATGATTTTTAAAAAAAATCCTCTTTACTTGTGTAAAGGGGATTTATATATTAATATTTTTTTACTTTAACGTTTGTATCAGTTTCTTTTTTTATTTGTTTTTCTTCAAGCATTTTCTTTAATTGTTCTAGGAATGCTTTTTTATATTCAATGTTTAGTATTCGTTCTATTTAATTTTTTCAATAGCCCAT
>CAKPAV010000272.1 GCA_934133115.1 uncultured Bacilli bacterium | reverse complement strand
ATAAATACCAATTTTCAGTTGAGTCTTTAACGGTAACAATACCACCTGTAGTTACTTTTCCTTCACGAGGGTCACGTTTACAAATGTTCATAATATGTTTAATAATATCTTCATCACTTGTTGCGATAGTGGCACTCATCCAGTTTGTGGCATTTGTGTCATTACAGAACGCTAATGGATTACCAAATTCGCCGTGTTTAGCTTGTTTTGCAATATTACGCCATAAATCCCATGATTCACCAACACCATCTTTAATATTGCTTAAATCTGGTGCCGTATTTTGATCACCATAGCAAGATGTATCAGTACAGCAGCCATTAGTGATAAACACTAAATCATCTTCAACTAAATCGATTGTTTGTTCTTTGTTATCTTTGATATATACAATTTGTTTTGCAACTTTCTTATCACCAACCGTATCAATGATTACATTTTTAACATCGACGCCATATTCGATTTTGACACCATGACTTGTTAAATATTTGACAAGAGGCAAAATCATTGATTCAAATTGATTATATTTAGTAAATCTTAAAGCTGAGAAATCTGGTAAACCATCAATATGGTGAACATAACGGCATAAATAACGCTTCATTTCTAGTGCTGAACACCATTTTTGGAATGCAAACATTGTTTGCCAATATAGCCAGAAATTTGTTTCAAAGAATGATTCTGGTAATACTTCAGAAATTTTCTTATCTTCAAGATCTTTTTCTGGGGTAATAAATAATTTTGTTAATGCTAAGGCTGATGCCTTATCTAATTTAAACATTTTATCAGTATGGGCATCTTGGCCACAATTAATAGATGCGCGGCATAATGAATAGTTTGGATCGTGTTTATTTAACCAATAATATTCGTCTAATACTGAGACATTAGGTGTTTCAATAGATGGAACATCTCTAAACATATCCCACATACATTCAAAGTGGTTATCCATTTCACGACCACCACGCATATAGAATCCTTTAGTGATATCCTTTCTTCCATCACAAGATCCTCCTGCTAATTCTAATTTTTCTAATAGGTGAATGTGTTCACCTTTCATTTGTCCATCTCTAACCAAATAGAAGGCGGCAGATAAACCTGCTAAGCCTGTACCAATAATATAGGCTGATTTTTTGTCTACTCCTTCTGGTTTTTCTGGGTGAGCAAATGCTTCATAAGTTCCTGCTGAATAATACATAATTTTTTCCTCCTTATTCGCTTACAACACTATAATAAGCAAAATAAAGAATAAAAAAATATGCAAAAATACTAGGCTGTCTAATATTTTTACATATAATTTTTTTTAATGTTTTTTTAGTATATTTTCTTAAATCTATATATTTTTTTAGACATTTTTAATTATCTGTCTAAAATCACATCATCACACACTTTAAATCACTAATTATAATCTTAACTTTTTTGTTATCTTGAATTACTTTATTCACCTTCCACACATAATTTCCACACTAACATCAAAAACATCTTTTCTCATCTCTATTCCAACACATTTTTATTTTAGCATTTATGGATATTGATAATCACGATAACCAGGCCAAAAACAGTTATTATTCACCGCTCAATGATTTCCGACCTACGGACTGAGCAAGTTATGTGGGTCGGAAGGCATAAAAAAAGAGTTTTGTTGAAACCTCAAAACCCTTATAAACACACGGTACAACCGATATTATTTACATATGGCGTCCTTGGAGAGATTCGAACTCCCGACCTACGGCTTAGAAGGCAGTTGCTCTATCCAACTGAGCTACAAGGACACGCTAATAATGTTACCACATTTTTTCAATTTTTCAATAGAAAATTGTAAATTTGTTCATTAAAGCAAAAAAAACAATAAAAAACTTGATTAAAATTATACAAAAAAAAGACATCAGAGAAATTCGGATGTCTTATGCTCATTATATTTATAATTCTACTTCATTTACTAATATATTACTTACTTTATAATCATCTTCGTTTAAGATACCATCAACTGCGTAACTTTCACCTTCAAAAGTCAAATTAACTTTATAATCAAGATTAGAGTATTCAAATGTTAAATTCATAAGGTCAAATAGTTCTTTGGAAATAGTCACTTCATCAATCATCGCAGAAGGTAATATATCCATTGACACTACTTGTTCATTAATAACTGGATCTTTACTTACATTTAAATATGAATATTCTTTAACTGATGATAATCCCTGTATAATATTTGGTTTTAATGATAATGCATTATATAAAGTGTTAATACGGTTATCACCCTTTTTAGCAAGAACTGTTGATGGAGTGTAATAAGTTTTGTCATTAATCTTTTTATTATAAATAACTGTTATTTCTTCTTTATCTAATAAATCAGTTAAATTATTCACTCTTTTATTTATACCATATGTTTTATCTAATACTAGTGGGATTTTAAAATCATTAGCAACTTTATCAACAAGTGAGCCATCGATTCTTAAACTCAAACCATCAATACCATCAATACCTAAGAACGAATAAGTTAATGCTTCCATAACTCTTGATGGAGTTTGTTTAATATCGTTAAATTCTATTGAAAAATCTAAAGTTAAAATTCCATTTTCAACATTAATATCATTTAACTTTGTGTCACTTGGAATAAAACCATTCATTTCTCCGTTTTCATATTTTTGATCTTCTTTTAATAATGAAAATACATCAAGTATTTGTTCTTCTTTGGTAAGTTTTTCTTCTACTTTTAAACTGACTGGCACAACCATATTATCTTTAGTTAAGCCAAACACGCGATAATTACTATCACGATTATCAATAATTACTTCTTCTTTTAATCCTTTATTAGCGTTATTTGTTAAAACACCTAAAGTGATGCCGCCTCCCGCTACTAAAAGAGGAATGATAAAGATTAATGCTTTCTTTGGTTTTAATGAAGTAGTAAAAATCATTTTAGGACGATGTGTACC
>CAKPAV010000271.1 GCA_934133115.1 uncultured Bacilli bacterium | reverse complement strand
TAGAGAATTGGTCAAGTATTGATTTATATCAAAAAATGTTAGAAAAAAATAAAGGTAAGGACGAATATATGTTACATGATGGTCCTCCATACGCTAATGGGGATATGCACTGTGGACATATGCTTAATAAGTTATTAAAAGACTTTATCGTTCGTCTTAAAACTATGGAAGGTTATTACACACCTTTTATTCCAGGATGGGATACTCATGGTTTACCAATTGAAAATGTTATTACTAAAAAAGGTATTAACCGTAAAACAACTCCGCTTGCGGAATTCCGTAAGTACTGCGAAAAATATGCTCATGAACAAGTTGAAAGACAAATGGCACAAATCAAGCGCTTAGGTGTTATGGGTGATTTTGATCATCGCTATATGACCTTAACCCATGATTATGAAGCTAAACAACTTGAAGTATTTAAAGATATGGCTTTAAAAGGTTATATTTTTAAAGGCTTAAAACCAGTTTATTGGTCACCTAGTAGCGAATCCGCTCTTGCGGAAGCAGAAATCGAATATGCTGATGTTAAGTCACATGCAATTTATGTTGCTTTTAAGGTTAAAGATGGAAAAGGTTTACTTGATAACGATACAAGTTTTATCATTTGGACAACCACACCTTGGACCATGCCTGCTAACTTAGCAATTTGTTTAAATCCTGAATTTACATATGGTGTATTTGAAACTAATAAAGGTAAATTTGTTTTCTTAAAAGAATTTGAAGAACATTTAAAAGAAGAACTAGGTTTTGAAACAATTAAATTAATAAAAGAATTTAAAGGTAAAGACTTAGAATATATTACTTGTAAACATCCTTTATATGATCGTGATTCGATTATTATTTTAGGAGATCACGTTACTAATGATGCCGGTACCGGATGTGTACATACTGCTCCTGGTCATGGTGAAGATGACTTTATCGTTGGTAAGAAATATGGCTTAGAACCATTATGCCCTGTTGATTCAAAAGGATTTATGATGGAAAGTGCTGGTAAAGAACTTGAAGGAATGTTTTATGAAGATGCAAATGATAAAGTTCTTGAAATGTTAACTAATGCTGGTGCTTTATTAAAAGATTCACCAATCGTCCATAGTTATCCACATGACTGGCGTACTAAAAAGCCTTTAATTTTCCGTGCTACACCACAATGGTTCTGTTCAATTGAACCAATTAAAGAAAAAATCTTAGAAGAAATTAAAGGTGTTAAATGGAAACCAACTTGGGGCGAAGTTCGTATTTCTAATATGATTAAAGATCGTGGTGACTGGTGTATTTCTCGTCAACGTGCTTGGGGCAGAAGGATATACAAATCCACATAGTCCAAATGGTTTATTTACGAAAGAAACTGATATTATGGATGTTTGGTTTGATTCTGGATCTAGCTCTGTTGCAGTTTTAAAAGGAAGAGGACTTAGATTCCCTGCTGATTTATATTTAGAGGGTTCTGACCAATATCGTGGTTGGTTTAACTCTAGTTTAATTATTTCTACCGCTGTTAACGGAGTTGCTCCTTATAAACAAGTAGTTACTCATGGATTTATCTTAGACCCACAAGGTGAAAAGATGTCTAAATCTAAGGGTAATGGTGTTGACCCAATGAAATTAATGAATGTTTATGGTGCTGATGTATTAAGACTTTGGGCCGCTAGCATTGATTATACTTCTGATGTTCGTATTGGTGAGTCAATCATCAAACAAGTATCGGAATCATATCGTAAGATTCGTAATACATTTAAATTCTTATTAGGTAACTTAAGCAATGGTGAAAATGCTCCATTTGATATTAGTAAAGATAAAGTAGATACATTTGAAAGAGTGGATTTATATATCTTAACTAAATTAGAAGTAGTTAAAAATAATGTCATTAAATATATGGATGAATTTGATTTCGCTAGTGCGGTTATGGCTATAACAAACTTTATGAGTAGTGATTTATCTAGTTTCTATCTTGATTTAACTAAGGATATCTTATACTGCGAAAATCAAAAATCACTTCGCCGCTTACAAGTTCAAAACGTTATTTATCAAGCTGTTAACACTTTAAATCGTTTATTAACTCCAATTCTTCCATTTACTATGGATGAAGTTTACATTAATATTCCTGGACACGAAAAAGAATCTGTTCAACTTGAAGATTATCCAACTGTTAGCCATGAATATGATGAAAGCTTATTAAAAGAATATGCTTTAATTTCTAAATTACGTAGTGAAGTATTAAAAGTGCTTGAAACAAAACGTCAAGAAGGCGTTATTGGTTCAGCCCAAGAAGCTTCCGTTATGCTTAATATTAAAGATGCATTAACAAAAGAAGCATTTAATAAATTTTCTAAAGTTGAACAAGAACGTTTATTCATCGTTTCTAAAGTAGAATTAGTTGATGAAAAATTAGCTAATGACATGGAATTATCATCTATTGATGTTAAAGAAAATAATGGCCACAAATGCGAACGTTGCTGGAATTATGTTGACCATGTAACTGAAGTTGATGGTGCTCATTTATGCGATCGTTGCTTAGACGCTATTAAAGAGGAATAATCATGGATAAGTCTAAAAATGTTTGGCAAAATATTAAAAAAGGCTTAATTTGGTTTTTTAAATCTTATATTTGGATTGTTCCACTATGCATAATTGTGGATCAAGTCTCTAAGATTTGTTTAGAAAGCTTTCTAAAATCTAATGGTGGAGTATTTAATGATTGGTTCTTAAAAGGATTTATTTCTTTAGAACTACGTTATAATACGGGAGCAGCTTGGTCATTTCTTGAGAATCATCCAATTATTCTTGCTATAATTTCTGTGGTCGCTTCTATTGGTATTATTGCTTATATCGCTTATAACTATAAGAAACTCGCACTTACTTATCGTATTGCTGGCTATTTAGTCTTAGGCGGATGTATGGGTAATATGATTGATCGTATTGTTTATTACCCACATGGCGTTATTG
>CAKPAV010000270.1 GCA_934133115.1 uncultured Bacilli bacterium | reverse complement strand
GAGATATTCTCAATTTCAAAATTAAAATCCAGATCCGGATTTTCCTCTTTGTATTGTTGAGCGATATCCTGTATTGCAAGAATAGCTGCCTCTGATGCACTTCTGGAGGAAAGCCAGTTAATATTTAACTCCCGTTCTGCTGCATATCCGGTCATTCCAAATACAGAGGATGCCATAACCGCTACTAATGTTGCTGCAATTATCCTTTTTTTCATTTTAATTTATAGTATTTATACATTATCTTTCTTACAAGAAATTATTATACCTTATTTTACTTAAGAATTAAACTATAACACTTTAAAAATTGAACAAGTGTGAGAGTTTTCACCAAGTACTATATTAATAGCCTTAATAATATTACTCTTTCCTGAATTATTTTTACTTATAACAATATTCTTACCAGGATTAAAATTAATGGTTAAATCTTTTATAGAACGATATTTTTTTATTTTTACTTTACTTATATACATAAAACATACATCCTTTTATACATATATTACTATAAAACAGGTTAAATAAAATGTAAAAAAAGTGTAATAAAAAAAGATAGAAATCAATCTACCTTAAAAATTCCAAAATAGTTTATATATAAGATGTGAATATTAATCTTTATTAGAATAAAATAATTTATATATATTTACTAATTACATTTCTTAATCAATTAAATTTATCTATTCATAAGTTTTAGATTTTTTTGCTATGCTTATGTCATGTTTGCAAGTAGTTTTAAATTAATTAATATCCTATCCTAATCTCTTGCAAATATATCTCTTGTATATATTTTATTCTCTGCATCCTTAATATTATCATCAATTCTATTAACAATAATTACGTCAGATAATTTTTTAAATTCATTTAGATCATTTACTACTTTACTATTAAAGAAATTATCTTCTTTTAATGTAGGTTCATAAACAATGACTTCGATTCCTTTACCTTTAATTCTTTTCATTACACCCTGAATAGCACTTGCTCTAAAGCGCAAAAATTGCACTTTAAATTTTTAATTAAAAAAATCAAGCTATGTTCTAACATTATAATTATACATAATATTAATTTGTCTTATTTTGTTCTATCAAAGAAGTTGCAATTAATAAGTCAATTTGATGAGTTATTTTTATATTATCTCTATCACCTATTACTGGAAAAACAACGCCTCCACAATATATTATAATATTTTATAAATCAGTAAATGTTTCTAAAATATTTTTTGGTATTTTATTTGTACATTCTAAAAAATATTTTATATTAAATGCTTGTGGTGATTGATCACAATATAAATTCTTTCTAGGATATAAATTATAAATTTCGCCTTTATCATTAGTTTCAACTATTGTTTCCGTTAAATCAAACACCGTAGATGCTGCTCTCTTTTCGTGAGCTATTTTTATGTTTTCATCTATTATTCTTGCTTTTGTAAAAGGTCTTACTGAATCATGTGCCAAAAAAACATCATCATCACTTACACCATAATTTTCTTTAATATATTTTATTCCATTTAAAGTTGAATTTAATCTATCATTGCCACCAAAAGTAATTTCAACTTTTTCTGATAATTTATAATCCTGTAATAAATCTTTCATATAAACAATATAATTAGGATTACAAACAACTATTACTTTGTTAATATTACCATTACGTAAAAAATTTTCTAAAGTATATATAATAATAGGTTTATTATTTATAGTAATAAATTGTTTAGGAACACCTGTATTCCCCATTCTTGTGCCTTTTCCACCGGCTAAAATTATTGCATAATTCATGTTATTTCCTCCTAAAAATATACTGTTTTATCATTGCCATCTCTTTTTTAAAGAAAATTATATCGGCAATTAAATATAAAATTCCAAATATAAAAGCATACACAATTGCATTTATAAACCAATTAAATAGATTTATATCACTTTTTATCATCATAAAATTTGATAAAATTAAACCAATTAAAGTAAACAATGTAAATATAATTAACTTTTTATAAAATACTATTTCGTTTCTTTCTTTTATTAGTTTTTTGGTAAAGTATACTTGATAAATCATTCTATAAATCATAGCACACATTGTTCCAATTGCTACACCAATTAATCCAAATTTATGAACTAAAACTAAAGAGATAACAATATTTATGCCTGCTTCAATAAAAGCTGGTTTAGTTAATTCTTTAAATTTATTAGCAGTATAAGATAAATTTAAATGTGGAAATTTAATAAGATATAATCCTTCAGATATAACAAGTAAAATTCCAAAAATAGGTTGATTATAATTAGCATCACTAATCCCAAAAGTATATATTAATACAAAAGGTGTTATTAATAATCCAGCAAGAGTAAACATATAAAAAACTAAATTAAATGTAAGCAATTCATATACATCCATTTTTTTGTTTAAAACTTCAGTATTATCACTTGCATATGCCAATCCAATTGTTGGTACTATTGCATTTGAAATAGCATTAAAAATAGATTTTAAACCATTAGTAACGATAATATAAACACTATATATTGATACAGTAGAAAAATTAGTAAAAATTGTTAAAATAGCGATATCAGTACAACTATGAATAAATGCTGCAACATTTATTGCAAATCCATTCCATCTTTGATTTAATAATTCTTTATCATCATTAACAGTATAATCTATATTGTAATTTTTTTTAACATATTGATTAAAAATTATTGGTTGTAAAATAAATAACAATCCTGTTAATAATTTTAATAAATGTATACTGGGATAAATTTTTATAGAAATATATGATAGTATAATACCTAAAATAAGAATTATTGTTTGAACAAAAGAAACAACATAACATTTTTTATCAGCATTTAATAAATTCTTTAGTGTAATTGAAAACATATATTGAATCAACAAATTAAGAGATAGTATAATAACTAATGAAAAAACATAAAAATAGCTAAAATTTATATCAAATAAAATTGGATATATTATAG
>CAKPAV010000269.1 GCA_934133115.1 uncultured Bacilli bacterium | reverse complement strand
GCCAATGGATGTAAATCATTTGTAAATATTAGTGTTAATAATAAAATTGCAGGCAAATAAATTAAAAACCATGTTTTTTTTAAAGGTTTTCCATTTTTAGTTTCGATTGATAATGATGCTAATAATAGGGTAGGAGGAATTAAACATTGTGAAACGTAGTAAGAATACCATAAATAACGATTTAATATATCATCATTTCTAGTTAAACCATATTTTATCATTCTTACAACAAGAAAAAACAATATAAAAATTGCAATCATCATTAAATATAATTTTAAATCCTTACGGATAATTCTATGAATTATAGATACTCCCCAAAAAACAACAAGGGATAAAAGAATTACGTGGGCTAAAAGTGAAAATAGTACATGCCAAAAGTCAGGAAGGGAATCATCAATCGTTTGAAAAACACCAACAAGAAAAAAGAAAAATATACAAATGGAATATCTACTGATTCTTTTTTTGTTGATTGCGATTTGCATTTGTTGTACTCCTTGTTTTTAGTTTAACACGATTAATATCTCATTTCAAATTGCAAATTTTGATAGAATCATGAAAACATTGACTGTTGTAAAGTTGAATGTCATTCCTTAAATCCACGATTGGAAATTATATAATAGGAAAAGATTTTTGAATATTGGCTTTTTATTAAAATTGAAATATTTAACTATGAAAAATACAAGAACTCATAAAAAAGTAAGTGTGATTGTTGTGAAATATTGCTTTTGCGTTATAATAAATTGCGAAGAGTTTATGAATTTATAAAAAAAGTAGGTGAAATTAAAAAGGTCCAATATCTTAGATCAATTGAGTAAGTGATTGTTTGATAAATTGTGGGATAAAAAAGATCTAGAAAATCTTATTTCTTAAATGCATCATTCAAAAAAAATCAAAAGATAATAGAGCCACTGTGGCTCAAATTATCTCTTTTGCATTTGATAAACTGGAAGATATTATGGACTTGATAAATGTTTATATGATGAAGACACTTTGATTTTTGATTCAAAGAAAAATCACTTAACAAATTTAAAAAGGTTTATCTTTTGTATCAAAGATTCAATTTATAAATATGTAACTGATGATGGGACGAAGTAACAAGTTTAAAAGAATGGTTGCAAAATAATTAAAACAACAATATTTATCGTCCCATTAATTATATGAAAACACATAAATGTAGCGAGGCACAATAAAGATGAAATTAACTGATGAACAAATAAAATCAATATTAGTAAAAGATATAAAGTCAAAAACAATTTTAGTTTCTAAAAGTGATTTAGAACGAGTAATAAAAGAACATACTGACGACGGATGGACTCTTGTTAGATCAACCGAATTAAATGAAAGAATTAAAGTAACTTTTGAAAAAGTAAAATAATTTTTTAATTAAACTTAAATTTTTAATTGAGCTTAAATTTTGCTGTTGTTATTGTTAACAAAAAGTGTTATAGTGAAGCGAATTTATGTAGCAAAGAGGGATGTTATTTATGAAAAAAATTAAGTTTACTTTAGCGCTTATCATGGCTTTTTTCTTGGGTATGTTATCTTCATGCTCTTTTTCTTCGTCAAATGAAAATATTCATACAACAATGCCAACTTATGTAATTGATAACGATTATTTTACGTATAAAGGTTGTGAGAAGATTAAAAGACTTGATAATGATGAGCGCTTTATAATGGTAAAAGCTGAGTGCAACTGCTTTTTAACTGAAGTGTCGATGGAAGCAGAACTGTACAATGAAAATAATGTATTTCTTACAACTGTTCAAGATTCAAAAGAAGCTTTTATTAATCCTTACACAGAAATTTGTTTGTATGGTAGCGTCAGCGAGACAATACAATTAAGCACCAGATTTATAAAAATTACTTTTTCTGGTTTAAGCATATTTGAGCCTGATCCTTCAACAAAAAAGTTTACTGTTACTTTCGTTTATAATAATGGGCAAAGTAATACCACCAAAACTGTTCAAAATGGCAAAACTGTAAGCAAGCCTGATAATCCGACAAAAGAAAATTATATATTTAGTATGTGGTGTTTGGATCCTGATTTAAAAAATGAATACGATTTTTCAAAAGGTGTTACCTCGAATTTGACTTTATATGCCAAATACATTGTTGATTTTGCTGCTCTTACAAATAAAGTAACGGCAACTATTATGAAGGCTAACGTAACTGTATACACAAAAAGTTATAATACATTCTTGGGTATTACTACGGAAACGACAACTAAATCTGGCAGTGGTATAATTTTTTATCAAAGCACTAATTATTATTATCTTATTACCAATAATCATGTAGTTGTAAAAACATCTTCCTATTCTAATGTTAGTTATACGATTGAAGATTATAAGGGCAATACATACACTGGTACAGTGGTGGATATGAAAGCAAGTTATGACCTGGCTGTTTTATATTTTAAAAAAGGCTCAGTAACTTTGAATGCTGTTTCTAGATCGGCTTATGATCCCAATGTTGGAGATGACATTATTTCTGTGGGACAACCTAAAGGACAAAATAATGCAATTTCTTATGGTAAGTTTTTATCATATGTTTCAGCACCTAAATTATCAAATTGTGAAGCATATCAATCGAATGTTAATTTTGATGTTCTTTGCCATAATGCAAATACTGCAAGTGGTTCAAGTGGTGGTGCAATATTAGATGTAAACCTTAATTTAGTTGGAATTCATTATGCTGGAGCAACTGATAAAGATACCGGTAAGTTTATCCAAGGATATGCAATACCAATCACTAAAGTTAATGAATTTTTAAGAAAATATATATGGGAGAATTAGTTTGGCCATTTGTATGTAAGCGATTAGTTTACTTATTGATTAAAATACTCTTTAATTATTTTGGCAAATATTTTATAATATTTACGAAAATTACATATGGAGGAGAAGAAATATTTTATGCAATTTACAAAAGATGTAGAAAACATGTGCAGAGTTAACTG
>CAKPAV010000268.1 GCA_934133115.1 uncultured Bacilli bacterium | reverse complement strand
CCTTTATTTTTGCTGTTCGAAATAAAAACAGACATCTTTATTCGAACATACATAGTTCAAATTAAGGTGTCTGTTCAAACTTAAATTATCACACCAATCACATATAAATAAATCGGATGGATTGTTTTACTTTACGGTTCACAACCTTTCAGGGTTCGAGTTCCCTGATTAAAGTTTTGCGTTAGACGAGGTAAACCGTTTAGATATAGAATGCGCCGCAGGCGTACCCTCGCAAAAAGGTGATAGCGACAGCGAAACGTCGCGAGCGCGTTTACAAGTGAGCAGTTGAGCCGAGCGCGCCTTTTTACGAAAAAGGAGGAACGAAGCAAAGTCTGTTTCGACGTGGGCGGACTAATTGGTTTAGATGCCATTTGTTATATCACTTTTTCTGTTTCTTGTATGGTACTCTTGCTGATGGTACTAACTTAGATGCAGGGTCAGTATGTACGGCTTGATCATCAAAAAATATATTTGCTCCAAAAGCCTTTAAAACTTCACTTTTCTCAATTCCGCCAAGGAAGAATACCTCGTCTATTCGTACATTCCATGCTCTCAATGTTCTGACAACTCTTTCATGAGCTGGCGCATTTCTAGCTGTAACAAGTGCCGTTCGAATCGGCATATTGCTTTCCGGAAATTTCTGTTGAATTAAAGATATTGTTTTAAGTAATTTAGCAAAAGGACCTTCTGGTAATGGATTTTGTGCATTTTTATGTTCATGTTCAGCAAATGCTTGTAACCCCTCCGTCTGATATATTCTTTCAGATTCATCTGAAAAAATTACAGCATCACCATCAAAAGCAATTCTAATCTGATTTATGTCATCTACAGCATTTATCGGCAAGTTAGAATGATCGCAAATTATTCCTGATGCAATATTTGCATCAATGGCCTCTTGTACATCAGCTTCGTTTGCCGATAAAAACAAGTCTGTTTTGAATGCTGGCAGATATGGAGATATTGATGCTCCTCCAACCAATGCTGCCCTACTTATATCTAATCCATAGTGCTCAATAGAATTAAAGATTCTCAAGCTTGTATCTGCACTATTTTTTGACATAATAATTATTTCAGTAAGATATTTTTCATCAGCATTTAAATTTTGAAGAGCCTTTATAAGAGGGAATGCTGTCCCTGGTTTTAATATTTCTTTTTCATTATTTAATTGATATTCAGAATAAGCCGCCAGCCCTTCTTTTTCAAATATTTCATTTTCAGATTCCAAATCAAATAAAGCTCGCGACGATACTCCAATCACTAATTTGTCATCTAAATTTAATGGCATAACCTCTCTCCAATCATAATTACATTCTAATATATGCACTTATAGCAAACTTTTCAAAAAATCTTCCGTACTTTCTTTTTTATCTAACTTTTCTCCAACAACAGTAATTATTCCTCGACTTTCAAAAATTCTTTGTTGTATTGGATTTGGGGTAGGTAAAAACACATACGATTTTGGCCTTTGGGATATGTTGCTTTTCTTCCACAATTGATCTAATTTGTAAATTAAAAGTCTTATATTTATATCTGATAAACTGTAGCCAACAAACAAAACAGTTTTTCCTAGCATGTCCGATCTCAATTTTATGTCTAGCGGTGATTCAAATCCTAGCCTTTGGAAATAACTGCTTTCAGTAAGTACAATTGATTCATCAGACACCGTATCACCATGAAATTTAACTATTTGTGTTATATTGTTATCAATTTTTACAAGATCATCAACATCAATAATTCTTTTATATTTTTTATTAAAGACTTCAAATGCTATTTCCAAACAATGATCGTAATTTGTTGTATATATAAGTGGAAAACCTAAATTTGCAATTGTTTCATAAATTGTAGATTCCCTCACCTTCTGTTTTGAAATCTTCCAATTTTCATCCATCCAACTCCTTAGCTCCCCAATCCTTCCCTTTACCAAAGAATAATACTCTGATAACATTAAATTGTCACCATATTCTTTGAATAAATCGGGATCATATCCTAAGTCTTTGCCCATTTTGCTAATGAGATCATTCCATGTAGGCAGCCCTAATGTAGCAGAAATTCCAGCACCAACAAACAGAATGGCATTTTTCTCTTTTATTACCCTCTTTAATTCTTCCGTATTCATTCCTGCTCCCTCAAAAACTCTTTTAATCTTTCTAATGCAATTTTCCTCATAGATATTTGATTCTTTTTTTCACCTAATTCCGCAAAAGTCTTATCGTATCCATCGGGTTGAAAAACGCAATCCCATTGAAATTTCCTGTTTCCTCTTGGTGGATTAATAATATCGCCTTTTATCTCCCCCTCAAATGTATATACTTTTCTTCCATCACAGTATGCAAGCACTGTCTTTGCGATAGTAGCTGTTCCTTCGTCTTTAGCAAAAAACTCGCTAAATTTATCCGCCTGTAAAGAGTCCCAAAATATTTGGGTCAATCCCCCAGGCAAATTTCCAAACTTTTTAATTAATAAACCTGTCTGTTCAACAAAAACAGGCCTAGCTATTATTTTATATGCTTTAATAACCTTATCCCTTGCTATAGCATGCATATCTTCGCTTTGGATTTCGTTAATCTTATTAGAAAAGGCTAATACCTCAATTTTATCGGATGACAAAATCTTTTTGACTTCAGTAATTTTATGCTCATTTGAGGATAGAAAGTAAATTTTCATTCTAAACGCTCACTCCCGCATTTTATTTATCCCTTATATTATACTATATTTCTCCAAAATTCACAAGCTTTTTTGCTTGTTTTATCAATTTATGATACAATAGAACCCATTTTATATTTTTAAGTAGGGTTTGTATCATGAACCAAAAATACTCACAGGAGACAAAGAATTATATCTTAAAATGCTACCTGTCGGGCGAAAGTGTTCTATCTATTCAGAAAAATAGCGGCATTCCTCGCTCAACAATGTATCATTGGATTAAAGAGTATAATCACAACCACCAAAGCAA
>CAKPAV010000267.1 GCA_934133115.1 uncultured Bacilli bacterium | reverse complement strand
AAAGTTGACTAAGCCGCCATATTTTTCACTTACTGCAATGATGCTTTTTGTTCCAAAACCATGATAGCCATTATTATCTTTTGTTGTAATTGGATTACCATAATTATCAAATTTAATTTCACCAGTAAAACTATTTGATAAAACAATCGAAAGCATATCCGCTTCATTTTTAATTGATAAAGAAATAACTCTTTTTGTTGGATTATCAATTTTCATTACTGCCTCAATAGCGTTATCAAAAGCATTGCCAAATAAAGAATATATATCAACTTCATTCATAAAATTCATACTCTTACCATCAGCAATTACTGATAGAGCAATATTATTTTTATGACAGCGGATACTTTTTTCCGTAAGAATAACATTTAGTGCCTCATTTTCAGTTTTTACAAATGAATCATAAAAACCAATTGAATCTTCTATTTCTGATAAAACATTTGGGGAAATAGTTTTATTTGTTTCAATTGCGTGGATTTGATGTTTTAAGTCATGACACTTTAGATTAATAAGTTCTATGTTTTCTTTTGATAAATTATATTGTTCTTCCGCTCGTTTCCAAAGTGCTTGTAACATTTCATTTTCTTTACGAACTCTTCTACTATCAATCATCGTAAATAAAGCATATAAAAGTAATAAGCAACAGAAGCAATTATATAAATTATTAATTAATCCAGTAACAATATCTAAATTATTGCCAAATGCCACTACTAAAGAATTAAATAAAATATCAATAAATAATCCTACTCCTACAAATATTAGCATTGCATCGGCTTTAACGGAAAAATCTTTTCTTCTTTCAATTCTTTTAGCAAATAAGTAATAGAATAAAATATTTGTACCAACGAAACAAAAGAAATAAATCCAACAATAAATAAAAGTATGTAAATCAAAAGTCCAAAATGAAAATTCACTATTGTTATACATGTTATATAAAGGCGGTCGATCCCACACAATTAAAGACATAATAAAACTAGTTAATTCATAACTAAAGTGTTGCACTGTATAAGCTGCAAACGCAATAAAAGTCACTGTTGACCATGTGTTTTTAAAGCAAAACTTTAATACCAAAATAGAAAATGAAAATATTAATGGAAATATTAATGTAGATACAAAGACATTATCCTGAGGTAAAAGTCCTAGCAATAAAGCAAAACCAACATTTAAAATAATTCCACCTAATAAACGTAAAACAAATTTGGATTGCTTTTTTAAAGTTATTCCAAATATTAATTCACATATATAAATTTCAAATACGAAAATTATTTTATAAAGAATCAAATTTGTCATAAAAGCACCTAGTTTCCAAATACAAAATAATTACTTAATTTTTCTAAAAAAGTTTTCTTTTTAAGATGAGATATAACAATTTTATCATTTCCAACTTGACATTCATATCCTTTTACACTACGAACATAAGATAAATTAACTAAATAACAACGATTACAAAATTCAAAATGGTTACTAGAAAGTTCTTTTGAAGCTTTACTCATTGTTCCATATACTTCATAATTTCCTCTTGCTGTATGATAAATAAGAGAATGGTTAATAACTTCCACATACATAATATCGGCTTCTTTAATAGCAATTATTTCTTTAGTTGTTTTTAAATAAATTGTTTTTTCTCGAGATTGATGAATACTAGCTAATTTAACTAAAGCGCGATCCATTTTTATTGATAATTGATAATAATTAACTGGTTTTACCACAAAATCAAATGCTTCTACTTCGTAACCTTTAACAGCATATTGGGCCATATTTGTTACAAAAATAATCATAACTTCTTTATCAACTTCACGCAAATTCTTAGTCACGTTAAAACCATTACCATCAGGAAGTTCAATATCAATAAGTACTAAATCACTTTTTGTGTAATTATCAATAAATCCTTTAGCGGTATTATATGCTTCTACTTGAAATTTAATTTTATGTTCATTTCCATATTGTTTAAAAAATTCTTGTAAAGTATTAGAGGCTTCTAAGTTATCTTCAAGTATTAATACTTTATAGATGTCTAATTTATCGATTGTATTTTCATTCATTGGATAAAACTAGCCTCCATTACTATTTTTTTTGATAGTACAACATTTTATTTTGTTTGTCAAACATAGACAAAATAAGTATAATTGATAAGAAATATATTACTATTAAATTTAATTATTTTTAATAATTAATTTACACTCTTTTAAGAAACATTGGATTCAAAAAAAACACTACATTATATAACACATTTTTCTATTTTTTGTTAAAAATAACTAGCATTTTATTTTTAATGCTTATATTTCTTCCTGACTTAAAACACTTAAATTTGATAATATAACTATTCTCATTTGCAGCAATTCCAACAATAAGTCCTTCCCAAAATATCGAATGTTTTACTTTCTTTCCTATGTTTTCATTTGTAACAAGAATTTTTTCAATATTTCCATCATTTTGTTCTATTATTTTATTTTCCAAACATTATTTGATTAACAATTGCTTCAATTTGCGCTCTATTTAATTTTTCTAGTAAAACATCCATACTTTAATCTCCCGATTTTAATCTAGTATAATTCTATATCTTTAAATTTCGCTATTTTATATAATCATAAAAAATGTCTCTTTATATGAACAAAGTAAGTATTAAATTTTATGTTTTTCGTAGCAAAAAAGCACTAACCATATTAGTTAAACTAAGACAATTAGTGCTTATTTACTATTTAATTAAAGAGTTTTTGCAATTTCCAGTGCTTAAGAATTCATCTAAATTTTTTAAAGATATTTCAATCATATCAATAAGAGCTTTATCAGTGGATGAACCAACATGTGGAGTCACTAAAACTTTTGGATATAAGTCAATGAGTTTTTGATGTTCTTCTGTGTCCATATGTTTTGGATCATCAAAGTTTTTAAAGAATAAAGTTTTTTCATTTTCAATAACATCAATAGCAAGTCCATCTAAGTGACCTTCTTCTACTGC
>CAKPAV010000266.1 GCA_934133115.1 uncultured Bacilli bacterium | reverse complement strand
AAAGCTATATTGAAAAGTTACCTGAGTCCATTGAACGTTTTTGTTTTAAAACAATTACCAAACAATTAGAAAATTACTACATATATCCAATAAATTAATTGGAATAAAAGAATGTAGTAATGATTTTAATCTTATGACTTTATTAAAGAAAAATTTTCCAGATTTTTTAGTATATCACGGAAATGACACTAATTTTGATAAAGCACTTGCTGCAGGTGCAGATGGAATTATTTCTGTTTCATCGATTTTATACGCTCAAGACTATAAACTACTAATTGAGGATTATGAAGATAATTTTACGAATCCCATATTAATTGATTATTTAAATTTTATTGGTAATTTAATAACTTTTGAAACTAATCCAATACCTATTAAATATTTATTAAGTATCAACGGCTATAAAAGTATGAATTTAAGACTTCCTTTAGTTAATTTGTCAATGGATGGAAAAAGAAACTTAGATTTACTTAAAACAAAGTAAAATTTTAGTGGTTTTGTTTGACATTTGAAAATCAAAGTATAAACTATAAATAGTGAATTGACACTTATCCGCTTCCCTTAGCGGAAAGTAAGCATTGTGTCTTACGCTGATAACGACCTAATAAGCCGTTATTTTTTTTTCAATAGTTTTATAAACAATGAAAAAATGTTATACTAATATTAACAAAAAAACTTATAAGGAGTTTAGATAATGGTTGATGTAATTATTTTAGGCGCTGGAGTTATTGGAGCATTTATTGCTCGAGAAATAGCAAGATATGATCTTGATGTTTTAGTATTAGATAAAGAAAATGATGTTGGTAATGTCACATCGATGGCTAATTCCGCAATTATCCATTCTGGATATGATCCTTTGCCACATACTTTAAAAGCAAAATTTAATGTTTTAGGCAATAAAATGTATGATCAAGTTGCTAAAGAACTCGATGTAAAATTTATTCGTACCGGTTCGATGACTGTAGCTACGACTAAAGAACATTTAGAAATGTTAGAAGATTTAAAGAAAAGAGCTCATGAAAATGGAGTGGAAGTTTGCTTATTAACAAAAGAAGAAGCACTAGAAAAAGAACCGCATTTAAATGATTCTATTTTAGGCGCTTTATATTGCCCAACCGCAGGAATTATTGATCCATTTAATTTGGTTGTCCATGCAATGGAAAACGCGATTGATAATGGTGTGAAATTAAAACTAAATGAAGAAGTAATTGATTTAAAAGAAATTCCTAATGGCATAAAAGTAATTACTAAAAATAATGTTTATGAAGGAAAAGTTGTGATTAATGCGACGGGAGTAAATGGTGATACTATTTCACATTTAATTAGTAATCATGACTTTAATATTAAAGCAAGAAAAGGCGAATATTATGTTTTAGATCATTTTGATGATTCATTCTTAAACATGCCGATTTTTCCTCTTCCTTCTCAAAAAGGAAAAGGTATATTAATGACACCAACAAGTAGTCATAATTATTTAGTAGGACCATCATCAGAATTTGTAGATGAAAAAGATGATTTAGCAACGGATTCATTAACATTAAATGAAGTTAAAAGGCAAGCGTCTTTAATTATGAAAGATATTCCTTTTAATATGACAATTAGAACTTTTGCGGGTAATCGCCCAACACCATCTACGCATGATTTTGTTATTAAAATCGAAAATAAACATTTTATTAATGTAGTAGGTATTGAATCACCAGGTTTAGCAAGTGCGCCCGCAATTGGAAAATATGTTGTTGAAGAATTGTTATCAACATTAATTAATTTAAAAGAAAAAGAAAATTATAATCCTAATGTAAAAAAATATGTACATATGAAAGAATTAAGTTTAAAAGAAAGAAATAAACTAATAAAAGAAAATCCTAAATATGGACATATCATTTGTAAATGTGAATATATTTCTGAGCAAGAAATACTTGATACATTATTAAGAAGTTGCCCACCTCACTCCATTAAAGCACTTAAGAAAAGAGTTCGTGCTGGATTTGGTAAGTGTCAAGGTGGTATGTGTCAACCAAGTGTTTTAGATATATTAGCTAATTATTACCACATCAATGCCTTAGATGTTAATTATGATGATTTAAATACTAATATAATTAAAGAAATAACAAAGGTAGGTGATGACAATGCATAATTATGATGTTGTCATTATTGGTGGTGGTGCAGCTGGTTTAGCGGCTGCTAAAAAATGTTATGATTTAGGAATAAAAAATATTGTTTTAATTGAAAGAGATTTTGCTTTAGGCGGCATTTTAAATCAATGCATTCATAATGGCTTTGGACTTCATGAATTTAAAGAACAATTGTCAGGGCCAGAATATGCAAGTAGATTTATTGAAATGCTAAAAGATACAAATGTAGTTATTAAAAATAACACCATGGTTACTAATATTTCTAAAGATAAAAAAATAACTTATGTAAATGAAATAGAAGGTTATCAAATAATAGAAGCAAAAACAATTATTTTTACAGTGGGGTGTTATGAAAGAAATGCTGGGTCTATTCAACTTCCAGGTGATCGACCAAGTGGTGTTTATTCAGCCGGAACAGCTCAAAAATATTTAAATATTGAAGGATATTTAGTTGGTAAAAAAGTATTTATTTTAGGATCTGGAGATATTGGCTTAATTATGGCAAGACGTATGACTCTAGAAGGAGCGCATGTTTTGGGAGTGGCAGAAATTATGCCTTACTCAAATGGATTAAATCGTAATATTGTTCAATGTTTAAACGATTTTAATATTCCATTATATTTATCACATACTGTCACAAAAGTAATTGGAAAAAAGAAACTAGAAAGAATTGAATTATCGGAAGTTGACGCTAATTTCAAAGTTGTTCCTAATACGCAAAAATATTTTGATGTTGATACATTATTATTATCAGTGGGGGTTAACTCCGGCAACAGATTTATTAACTAATTTAGGGTTAACTATGCATCCACGTACAAAAGGTCCTATTGTTAATG
>CAKPAV010000265.1 GCA_934133115.1 uncultured Bacilli bacterium | reverse complement strand
GTTTATTGCTAATGATTGTCATTTGAATGACAAAATTGAATCAGATGCTGATTTAAAAATCATTAAAAATACAAGAACAGATATTCGAAAAAAAGCTGATGTAATTAAAAACGCTAGAATAAATGTTACAAACATGTTGACTGGAACATTTGAAGAACAATTGAAAGAAATCGAAAAAATGCTTACTTCAGCCGATAACACTTTAAGAGAAAAAGTAACAGCTTATGAAGCAGAGCATAAAAGCAAAATTGCAAAGCCTAAGAAAATTACTCTTGTTGTTAAAAGTTACGATATGAAACTTATTGAAAAAGTTAAGGCCTATGCAATCAAAAATGGCTTAGAAGCCAACATTGATAACTAATCGGAGGAAATAAAAATGAGTTTTGAAGAAGCTTTAAAAAAATTAGAAAAAGGGGAAGCTCTAACTAGAAAAGCATGGAATGGAAAAAGAATAATAAATCCTTATAAAAATAGAGTTATAACTATTGAAAAAAGCGATATGTTAGAAAACGATTGGATTATTGTTGCTGATGAAACTGCTCTTGCTGAAGATAATTTAAAAGAAACAGTTGTTACACATGAAGAAATGGCTGAAATATTTGCAATAGCAACCATGTGTATGGCTGGTAACGATGGAGAACAAGCATTTAAATACGTTAAATTTTCAACTATGGTTATGAATTTAATGTTTGATAAAAAATTATTAAAAATGTTCAAAAAAGAAAAAGGAGAAACCAAATAATGGCAGCATATGAAGTAGGAAAAAAGCCTAAATTTTCAGCAGCACTTAAAAGTGAAAGCTATCAAAGACTAATTAACGATACTTTGGGAGACAAAAACGTTGCTCAAACATTCATTGCAGAAATTTCAACAGTAGTATCTCAAAATTATCAATTGCAAGAATGTGATCCAGCTACTATTTTAAGCGCTGGCTTAATGGCTCAAACATTAAAGCTACCATTATCTCCAACGCTAGGGTTTGCATATGTCTTACCATTTAAATCTAAAAATGGTTTAAGTCGTGCAACATTCCAAGTTGGCTATAAAGGTCTTATACAACTTGCTCAAAGAAGTGGACAATTTGAACGTTTAGGTGTTCGAGAAGTTCATGAAGGAGAGTATATCGGGCAAGATGAATTTGGCGATGATTTATTTAAATTTTCACATGAGTTTGACTCCAAACCAGTCGTAGGATATTTTGCATATTTCAGATTAACAAATGGATTTAAAAAGACGATGTATTGGACTGTAGACCAATGCAAAGCTCATGCTAAAAAATATTCAAGAAGTTATGGAAATGGTAAAGGAACAGATTTATGGACTGATAATTTCGATTTAATGGCAAGCAAAACTGTTTTAAAACTCTTATTAAATCGATACGCTCCATTAAGTGTTGAATTACAAAAAGCGGTTGCTGCAGACCAATCTGTAATTAACCAAGATGGTTCATATTCCTATGTTGACAACACTGATGCAGTTGATGCTACAGCAATACCAGAAAGAAAAACCACTGTTGGTAATTCGATTTTAGATGATACTGAAGATGAGAATGATGCCGTAATCCCAGTAGTTGAAGCAGTCGAGCAATAAAAACGAGTTTTCATAAGCTTTCTCTAAAAAAGCTTATTTAGGAGGTTCAACAATGGGAAAAAGAAGAATGTTTTCCAAAGACATTGTAAGAAGTGATGCATTCCTAGAACTACCAATATCCAGCCAAGCACTATATTTTCAACTTGGAATGGATACTGACGATAGAGGGTACATCTCCAATGCAAAAAGTCTTATAAGAATGCTAGGCGCTAATCAAGGCGACTTAGAGCCATTAGTTGGTAAAGGATTTGTACTTGTAAGAGGCGATAGTTTACTATTACAAAAACATTTTAGACTAAACAATTATATTCAAGCCGATCGTTTTAAAGAAACCACTTACTTGGAAGATTTAAAAACTTTATTTATTGAAGAAAATGGTGCTTACACAATTGATGAAACAAAAGCAGCAAAAAAAGCATACATCAAAGGGAATGTTGCATGTATACAAAATGTATCCAATGCGGATACTCAAGTAAAGATAAGTGAAGTAAATAAAAGTAAAGATAATATAAGTGAAGATAATTTAGAAAAAGAGAATGAGACAAAAATAGATGTAAATAGATATAAGCAATTATCATTGCGTGATGCATTAGCTTATCAACTTGTTGAATGTGAATATATAACAGAAGGCGAGTTATTACTGAATCAATACTCAGAATTGATAGGAACATGGCTAAGCAATAGAGATATGGTAGATGTTAAAGTTAAAATCAACTATTTTATTGAACAAATAACTCATCTAATTCCTTGTGGAAAAGATAAAGAAAACCGACCTATTTTCAAAAGAAGATGTGACCAACAAGAAATAAATTATCAAATTGCCAATAAATATCTTTATTTTAAAGAATCTGTAGAGAAAAGTTTTAGAAAATTTGATTCAAACGAAAATAATATTTACTAAAAAAAGCAAAAAGACACCGACCTATAGTCTTTAGCTAAACAATGGAGGAAAAATGAAAAGAATTAGTAAAAAAGAACTTGATGAAATATGTATTCAAAAAGGAGAAAGTAACTATCTTTTACCATATCATTGGGATTTATATAATTTTATAAAAAAATCTACTCAAGAGGGTAAAGAATTAACAGTCAAAGATATTTGCGATAAATTTCCTGAAACATATCATTTAAATGCAAAAGAATGTAATCACACTAATTGTCCTAGTCTTTACGAAGATATTGACTACATAAATGGAAGCCCAAGAATTGAAAAAATAATTATTAAAAATAGTAATTCTTTCAAACTTGGAACTGAAGAAGAGTGTGAAAAATATGCTCTCAATTTACAAAAAAGAGCATTAAGATTATTAAAAAAATATTGGATAATTCATGACAAAATGTCAACTGATGGACAAATGAAACTTATTAGCAATGCTGGAAAAGCGATAGATAGTGAT
>CAKPAV010000264.1 GCA_934133115.1 uncultured Bacilli bacterium | reverse complement strand
GGACAGCCGTTTTACATTTATAATCTGCTTGAGGAAATAGATGCGCCGGGAGAATACTATATTGATTATGACGAGAAGCTGCTTTATATTTATCCCCCCGAAAATTACAGCGGTCAGCCGGTAAGTATCGTGCTGATGAGCGATGCACTTGTGAAAATGACAAATGCTTCATATATACAATTCAGAGGTATTGATTTTACAATGTCGCGATACAGTGCCGTCAGAATCAGCGGCGGTCATGACAATCTGATTACAGACAGCGAAATTTCCTACACATGTGATAAAGCTGTCGACATAAGCGGAACGAATAACGGAATAACAAACTCGTACATTCACGACATTGATTCAGGAATTGCCTTGTATGGCGGAGACACAAAAACGCTCAAGGCAGGGCAGTGCTACGCGGAAAATAACGAGATAACACGCTTCGGAAGAATTGAAGCCGCATATTCGACGGGTATCACTTTCGGAGGGGTTGGCAACACGGCAAGACATAACGAAATACATAATGCGCCTCATATGGCAGTCGGACTCGGCGGCTTGAACAACATATTTGAATATAACGAAATATATGATGTTCTGCACGAGGGCGATGACGCCGGTGCAATTTACGGTCAGGGCAGTGTGCTTATCCGCGGAAACAAAATCAGGTATAACTATATTCATGATTTAAGCTATAAAGGATCTTCCTCCAAGTTGGAAATTCACGGCGTTTATTTGGATAACGGGATTCAGGAAAACACTGTTGAGGGCAACATCTTTGAAAATATAGCAGGAACGGCAGTGTTTGTAAACGGCGGTCCGTACAACACCGCGAATAACAACATAACGGTTAATTGCAGCTATGCTTACAGCTTGCGCAATTTTGACATGAGCGAGGATTATACGGCGGAAATTGAAAGCAATTCCTATGTTAAAACCTCACAGGTGTGGATTGACGCTTTCCCGGGGCTTCAGGAATATATAAGGCTTTCAATGGAACAAAAAGCCAATCCGTGGCACAATGTATTTTCGAACAATCTGTGCTGCAAAACAGAGTATTATAAAGCTTCGGGTTATATCACAGCATTGAATGTTGATACAACAGGAAACATAAAAACGGACGGAGATCCCGGTTTTGTGAACATGAGCGGCAGAAATTATACTCTTAAGGACAGCTCATATGTGTTTTCGCAAAATCCAAGCTTTAAAGAAGTTCCTTTCAGCAGGATGGGAAGGAACAGGTAATCCTTTTCTTTGTGACCCGGCAGAACGGAGTTCTGCATAAAAATATATTACAATTAAAACAGAAAGGGGAAAAACAATGAAAAAACTAAATTTAAAAACGGTGCTGGCACTGGTTATGTGCCTTGCAATGCTGCCGTGCGGCGGTTTGCAGGCATTTGCCGAGGAGGGCGATATAACCGCAATTTATATCTCCGGCGGCGATGCAATCGAGTTTGACCCGAGTGAAACCTCATACACGGTTAACGTGCCGTACTATAACGGAGAATATAAAATGCCCGTTGTGTACGCAGTCACTTCCGACGGGAGCCGCGCGGAGGTAACTTATCCCGATGCGGTTACATCGGGCGCAGAAATTACGGTTGACGGCTACAGTGAGATCTATACGCTTGCTTTGAATCCGGTAGGAGATAATCTGTATAAAAACGGAGATTTTGAGCTTACGGGTCCGGAGGGTGATAACTGGACTTATACATGGAGCGGCCTCAGCCTTTGGCCTTTCGGAAGATTTAACCCGTACAGCGGTCAATACACCATGATGCAGTTCAACACCGGCAGCTATCAGGGGATTGTGCCAAACAGTGCGAACAAGGTAATCCTTAATCCGAATAAAACCTATATCGTCGGATTTGCTTCCCGGCTGGGCGGTGCTGAGGACACTGCAAAATCAGTATTTTTTAACGAAATCAAAAATATGAAAAAGGACAATAAGAATTTGTACTGGTTTGCTGACAGCTTTAATGATACAGTAACAATTGAGCTTAAAAAGCCTGAAGCCAACACGAATGTTGATAACGGCGTAACCATGTATAAGGCTGACGGAACAGTTGTTGCAGATTCGGACGGACGCCGAGATGACTGCACCAGAAATGTTACAATGACAAGCGAATGGACATACTATCCGGCAGTTATAAAGCCCACTGAAAATGTGAAACTTATCCAGAATATGTGGCGCCGCGGCATATCCGGCGGTACTGACCCCGGGACATATCCCGTTTATGTATACGACGGATTCTATGCCGGGGAGCTTATGGCAGCGCGGGTGAACATAACTGATAATAACGGACAAAGTCAGCTTGCAGCTGCTCCCGGAAGCTCTTTGGAACTCACTGCAGAGGTGTTAAACCAGACGGGAAACAAGGCAGGTCTTGAAAACGCTTCCGGCACATGGTCGGTTGCAGGTAACGATAAGGTCACGATTGACGAAAACGGAAAGATGACGGTTGCAGCGGATGCATCCGGCAAAGCGCTTGTTATCTATACCGTAACTCCCAATGTTGAAAATTCAACTCAGAAAAAGGTTTGCGGCGTTAAGGAAATTACAATAGGAGAAAGCTCAGCGGACTGCTCGCTTAAGGCAGTCAAGGTCGGTGATTTCTTTGTAAGCGGAATCACCGCAGACAAAACAAGCTATACAGCATATGTTCCCTACAAGTACACGGCTGACGATTTCAGAACGGTTGCAATGCCCCATGTCACTGCATGGACAACCGATTCAGCAGCTTCCTGCAGCGTTGAATATCCCAAAACCGTAAGAGGCGGCATTGTTAAGCTGACGGTAACAAACGGAGATTTTGCAAGAGATTATTTCATAACGCTTGAGGTTGTCGGAGATAACTACTATCTTGACGGCGGTATGGAAAACGGCAATATGAACGATAGAAAGACCAAGGATTACTGGACATATAACGGACAGGGAGCAAGCAGCTTTGATTATGTGGCGGACGAGACTTATTTCGGCGCCGGGAATCAGAGCGGTGTGCTCAGTGTGAG
>CAKPAV010000263.1 GCA_934133115.1 uncultured Bacilli bacterium | reverse complement strand
TATCAACAACATATATAGAATCATCTTTAGGAAACTCTCCTATTAATTCATCATCTAAATAAGCCCCAATAATTACATCTCCATAGATAAAACTTCCTACCGTAGTTCTTACTACTTCCTCTTCTTTAGATATACTAAACTTTGAATGAGTAAACCATATCCCTAGAATTAATATAACTAAACAAGGTAATATGATATAAGCATATCTCTTATATCCATTCCATATTCTTTTAAACTTTACTCTTCTATAATACTTACTACTCTTCAAATTTCTCATAGCAACAACCCTCTACTATCATTAACATATTTTAATTTATACCTAAATAATACCATATATTAAGATATTTTTAAACCCTTAATCTTAACTACTCCAAAAAATCATAACTTCTCATTATGACTTTTTATTTTACAATTTGGTACTATAAAAGTGTAAGAAGTAAATCCACTGATCAGGATTGAAAATTACACTCTTTTTTATTATGATTGAGGAGGATTGGCTAACGTTTTACAATTGGAGATAAAGTTCTCGTACTATAAAGTGTTAGCTAACCTTCACATTCTGTATTCGATTAAGTAAGTTGAGTCAGTATATAACTGTATTCGTGTAAAGAACCAAAATGAGCGTATGTGGAAGAGTTAGAACCAATCATAATTAAATTATAGGAAGGAAAATAAAAATGAAGTATGGAGTAGGAATTGATGTATCAAAAGGTAAAAGCACAATAGCAATATTAAGTATTGAAGGTGAAGTTATTGAAATGCCATTTGATATAAATCATGATTTAACAAGTATGTCATCTTTAGAAGAAAAACTAGGTAAAATACCTAAGGAAGATATAAAAATAGTATTAGAGCAAACAGGAACATATCACTTACCAATATTAACCTATTTAGTAGATAAAGGATACTGTGTAATTGCAGAAAATGCTTTAAAGATTAAAAAATATTTAGATAGAAGTTTGAGAAAAGCAAAAACAGATAAAAAAGATTCTCTAAAATTAGCAGAATATGCTTGTGATAATTGGTATAAATTAAAAGCAAATAAAATAGAAGAAGAAAAATATCAACAATTAAAATTTTTATCAAGACAATATTTTTCGTTTAATGATATTAAGGTACAGCAAAAGGTAGATTTTTCTAATTTGTGTGATATTTTATTTCCGGGTTATTATCAATTATTAAAAGAATATAATTTTATATTAGGTTTAAAGATTTTTGAAAAGTATAATGATCCAGAAAAAATTAGAAATATGAAAGAAGACAAATTTATAAAAGATATTGACAAAATTGCACAAAAAATAGGACAACAACGAGCAGGAAAAACCTTTGCTATAAAAGTTTACAACTTAGCAAAAGAATCTTACTCATCTTGTCCCTCATCAGAATATACACAGCTTATCATTGATAAGAGTGTAGCTGCTTTAATTTTATCAATTGAATCAGCCAAAGAAATTATAACAAAAATGAATGAACTTGCCAAGACCATGGAAGAATATGGCAGTGTTAGAGAAATGAGCGGTGTTGGTGATAGACTAACACCAATCTTGATTGCCGAAATCGGAGATATAAGAAGATTTAAAAATGCAGGGAGTTTAATAGCATATGCGGGAATTGATGCACCACCATATCAATCTGGTCAATTTGAAGCAGTTCATAGACATATTTCTAAACGAGGTAATAAGTATTTAAGAAAAGCTGGATACGAAGTAATGAAATCAATTAAATCTTTTTGTAGTGATGGCAACGAACTTTATAATTATATGCTTAAAAAAGAATCTGAAGGTAAATGTAAAAAATCAGCTAAAATAGCAACTTTAAATAAGTTTTTAAGACAGTATTACGGTACAATAAAGAAGAAATATATTGAACTAGATACTTGGTAATTTAAGAACTTAACTTGTTAAAAAAAGACCTAATGATAGGTCTGCGTTAGCATGCTTAAAAGCAAGATTAGAAAAAGTTTTAAAAATTTCAAAAAAGTACTTGATTTATATTAGTAAGTTTATAATTTCTTCTACGAAGAAAGGTGATATGGATCAGTAGCTGTCCCCGAACCTTGTGCCAGCACTTCAGCCTTTAGGTTGATAACTGGGCGGACCCCATTGGCAAAGGCTACGCTGTTAATGCTCACGCTTCCATCGCTTAACACACGACGTACGCTAGCAATCGAATTATTGAAGTTGTAAGGCGAGGAAGCCCACCAGTTCTGCCCTGAGTATAAGTAATAACCATTATTTCTAGTACTTCCCCCTGCTAAAACAACCTCATCAACCGTTATTAAACCAATTGGATAAATCAAAGCACCATTGCCATTAGTAGTATCCCTTACCGTAAAAGCATCATTTTTTTGTGGGCATTTCAAATTAGATTCATATGAATGCCAATCACCCCAGTTATAATATGTTTTACTCTCTCCCGCTCCAGTGCCGGAATTGCTAGATGCAAAACTGCGATCATTACAGAAAATATTATCTGCTAAATATTGTTCATTTTCCGTACCTGAAATATTGGTTTTATACCAATTATCTAAGTAAGTTTTTATAGTTGAGTCATTTGTATTAGTCTGAGCTACTTCTTTACTTGAAGTTCCATAACCGACATAGCACAATTCTACTGAAGCACTTGAATCACTAGTTGTTACTCCAAATATTTTCCGCAATTCACCACCAGAATAACTAGCACTTGTACTGCCAAAAGTATAATAACCTACATAATCTGAGGTCATCGCACTACCTAATACGGCAATCGGATCTTTTAACGTAAACAATCTTGCACTTTCATCAAATGTATACTCTTTAGCAATATAATATGTATTTGTATTCGTAAAACTAATTGATGAAGAATACTCGGTAGCTTCTACTATAGCATCACGGTTACCATACATATAACCAACACCAGCATTATCATTAGCAATATACGAATTAGTAGCTTCTTTGACATTATCTTTCTTCCAATAATTATTAAATGCGCTTATGCTGATTTGTCTATCCCTGCTACTC
>CAKPAV010000262.1 GCA_934133115.1 uncultured Bacilli bacterium | reverse complement strand
ATTTATTATATAATTAGATTGTAAGTAAGATATTTTTGGCGGGTGATAATGATGTTTGATAAAGAACTTATTAAAAAAATATGTGATGTTACATGTTTAGAAGACGAAGTGCGTAGAAACAAGACTACCATTAAATATGATACGCAATACCCATTTAAAAAATATTTTAGTCTTGATTCAATAGTTAAAGCAATTGGAATGTACACAAGCAATAAATGGAATGATATCACTTTAGCATCATGGTTTTGTATTTATAATTGGATTATATGTGGCGGCTTTTCCGATGATTTAAAAGAAGATTTAACACCGCTTGAAGAATTACTAAAAGAAGTAATATCTTGGGACTTAGATGGTTTATCTTTTTTTGATGAAAGTATGTCGGAAGGAAACATAGATTTTACAGATGATATACAATCATTTAAAGATTTTTCACATATTTTAAACACAATAAATGATTGGAAATGTTATTATGCTTGTGTTGGTTTAGAATGCAAATACAATAACGAAAATTATATTGTTCTAATTAATGACAAAACAAAAGAATATATGATAATTAGTTCTTCTTTTCTTGAAATTGAATATTCTGATGATATTTTTCATCATTTAAAAGATAAAGAGTTTGTTCAATTAACTAAAGAACTAAAAAGCAAAAAGTATAAAAACTTGCCTCATTCAGAGTATTGGTACAATCAAGTTATTAAAGAAGAATATGCTAACATTGATTGTTAATATTTGAGGATGTGATTAATGTGGAATTTAGTAATACAACTCAGTTAATTGGTAAAAGAATTATATGGAATACGATTATGTATTTGTTATATGCCATTATGTTTATTGGGGTTAGTATTTGGCTTTATATAAGCATGAAAGCCGCAAGTAATCCAGATGCTTTTTTGGTGGCTATGTTTTATCTAACACTAGGAGCATCAGTTGTGTTCTTAACTGTTACTGTTTTCATGTTCTTAAGAAAAAATGATGCGATATATGTAGATCTAAATTCATTAATTATTAGAAACATAAAAGATATTTCTATTCCGTTTACTGATATTGAAAATATTCAAATGACATTTTATAAACAGCCTATTAATAAAAAGATTTGCAAAAGATATACATCTGGAATAATTGTTATAACACTTAAAAACAACAAAAAAATCTATGTTAGAGATATAAAAGATTTAGAAAATGTTTGTTATTCATTAAGAAAAATAGTTTTAAATAGATAGTGAGTGTTTTATAATAAAAATGATATTTGTTTCAAGAAAAAACAGGAGGAAAAATAATGGAAAGAAAGAAATTTAATCGTGGCACAATGACTGGTGGTATTATGAGAATTTGTGTTGCTGTTGTGGCTATAATTATTGCATCCACTATCTTAAGTTCAACAATAGGCTCATGGGATAAAGATGAAATGGCTGGAAGTATCTTTATGTGCTTTATTGCAGGAGTGATTATTTGTGCTTCGATTTATTTTATTGTTAATGGAGTAAAAATGATAATTGATGGAAAGAAGTCATTAGAAGTTTTAAAAAAAGGACATCAGGAATCTGGAAGAATACTTGATTTAACAGAAACAGAAGTTACAGAGAATCATAATGGTGCGGTATCACATTACATTATTTATAACTTGAAATTTGAATATACCGATGATTTTGGCGATTTAGCGGAAAGTGAAGAACAAGTAAGTGAAAAAATTTATGACAAACTAAAAGAATTAGAATTAATTCCGATAGTGGTTTATAAAGAGCGTGCAGTTTTTGATCGAAAAAAATTTGAAAAAGATAATTTTTAATTAATGAGTATGTTTTATATGTGAAAGTTTAAAGATATCGAAAATATAATTTGTAGCCCTATAGATAGTGATGAAAAAACTTTTAATACTATGTGCAAAGTAGTGAATGTTGAAGGTCCAATTATTGAAACGGAACTAGCAAGGTATTATTTGTATGGCATTGGCTGTGAAAAAAACGAGACTATGTTTTTAAAATATATCAATATGGCAATCAATAGTGATTTTGCTAAAGCGTATGCCCTATATGGTGAATATTGCTGCATGAAAGGCGATTATGAAAAAGGCTTTAAATATTTAAATATTCCCGCTAACAAAAATTGTGGAGATGCTTATTATTATTTAGCAAAGAAATATGAAAATGGTGTTGGTGTCATGGGTGATTTTGCTAAAACTTGTGAACTTTATAAAAAAGGGGCAATGCTTGGAAATATTAGTTGTATGCAAATGTGTTATACTTATGGCGTTGATTTTAGAAATCCTTCTGAAATGATTTATAAAGAATATACACCAAGAGAATTATGCTTGCTTTTAAAGAAAAATGATATGAGTCCTCGTACAATTTACTCATTTAATTATTACTCTTTGTTACGTTATTCAGTCTATGATTATGGTAATGATATAGTTGATTTAATGGATTATATAACTATACGTAGATATTTTGGCTTTTATGGTACAGGCTCAAAAAATCCTAATATATTAGTTAATGTGTGTAGCACTGGTTGCGATCTTGGATCAGATATGTGTTATTACATGATGTCTCTTATGTTTGAAAAAGGTATTGGTGTTCAAAAAAATTTAGGAATTGCGTTAAATTGGGCAATAAGAGGCGTTGAAGAATTGAATTCATACATTTGCTTGATGCAGTTAATTAAGACTTATTATGATGGATCATTAGGTGTTAAAGATTATAATTTAGCTAGAAAATATATTAATCTATTAAAGACTAATTTTCCACAAAAATATGCCGATTCGAATAATAAAGAATATAATATAAAAGAAATCGAAAAACAAATTTGTTAATTTATAATTGCTAAATTCAGCTTTCATTTATTTGAAGACTGAATTTTTTATATGTAAAAATATGCAAAAAAGTGCAAAAAAGTGCAAAAAAGTGCAAAAAACATGTAACTTAAAGAAAGGTTAATTAGTTATATGACAATATCATTCAATTTCTTTAATACACGAAAAAATGTTCCACGAGATATTCCAAGAATTTTAATTGCTTCTTTATTGGTTAATTCTTTATGCTTA
>CAKPAV010000261.1 GCA_934133115.1 uncultured Bacilli bacterium | reverse complement strand
TTAAATATCTTGATAGCAACTTCCACCAATAAATTCACGCATTAGGGAATTACATGGAACCCAAGTATCATCCATTTCAACGAAATATTTTAAGAATTTAATCAAACGTTCAGCAATTGGGAAACTTGGTGAATCAACATCAATTTTCTTTAATACTGGTAAAGCGTATTTACGCATGACACATAATTCATAAGGTAAGAAAGAATTATAAACATAATCAGCGCCTTCTTGGGTTTTATAAATCCAAGTAAATTCACCTTTACGAACACTTGGCCACATATCAATGGTGCTTTCAGCAGAAGCATTTCTAAATTGTTTATCACGAACTATTCTTCTTAATAATCTTAAGTCAGTTAAAGAAATTGGGTTATGGTTATCAAGATTAATTTGTGCTTGTGGAGCAATATAAATTTTAAATTTTTGATGCTTTGGAATTAAAGATGTCATTTGATCATTTAAAGCATGAATTCCTTCAATAATAATTGGTTGATCAGCAGGAATCTTTAAAACACGACCTGGAACACGCTTACCTAATTTGAAATCAAATTTTGGTAATTGTACTTCTTCGCCTTGAACTAAATCAAGCATATTTTGGTTGAATAATGGAATATCTAAAGCATTAATACTTTCTAAATCAGCATCACCATTTTCATCGACTGGTGCTAAATCACGTGGTAAATAGTAGTCATCCATTGAAATACGAATAGGCTTAATACCACGAGATAATAATTCAATTCTTAAGCGATTAGCAAATGTTGTTTTACCAGAACTTGATGGACCTGCAATACAAATTAAACGAATATTTTCGATATCTTTTTCGATTAAATCACCTAATTCACAAAGCATACGATTATGTCTTGCTTCACAAAGATTGATGAATTCGACATCACCAGCTTCTTCAACCATTTTGTTTAAACCGGCAACATAATCTATGCCAGTTGCTTTAGCCCATTTATGCGATTCTTTAAGTGTTTTACCAAATGTAGGGGCATCTTCAAATGGTGGAATATTTCCATTACATTCGCTACGCGGATATTGAATAATTATACCAGGGGAATATAAACGTAAAGCAAATCTTCTTAAATAGCCAGTTGATGGAACCATGTATCCATACATATAGTTCATATAGTCATCGCACTTATAGAAGTGAACCGTTTTTTCTGGACGATATTTTAATGAAGCAATTTTATCATCAAAGCCACGTTCACGATAAATATCTATTGCTTCTTCATTGCTAACAATAATTCTTTCAAAAGGTAAATCAGCATCAATTAATTTGCGCATTTCTTCACCTAAATTTTTAACCATTGTGGAATCAACACGAACATTATCACTTAATATTTGTACGAATATAGAGCGAGAAACATTATAAGAAAATCTAAATTTTAGATTTGGATATAATCTTTGTGCGGCCATAGCAAATAAATAACGTAAAGAACGTTCATAAGTACGAATAGCGGCTTGGTCTTTTACAGTTAAAAATTCCACAGTGGCATCATAATATACTTCATAATGTAAATCACGGATGCGATTATTAACTTTAGCTACGACAAATTCTTTATTAGGATCATTAGCTAAAGAGGCTAAACTGACTTTTTTGTCGAATTCGAGTGTTTGGTCTTTTAATTTAATTTTAAACATAATTTTCCTCCTATTTTTAAAGCCTTTTGCAAGGGCTTTCAATAACTATACCAAAGTTTGCGGATTTCCACAACAAAAAATTTAAATAAATGACATAATATCTTCAAATGTTGTGGAATCATTTACTAATAGTTCAGTATTATTTTTGTAATTAATTATTTTTGACTCGATTGAAGATTCATGCAGACTTGTATCATAAAGATACATATCAATATTATTTGCTAAAATTTGATTGTACAAACTTACTTTATTTGTCGAATCATTTTTAAAATAATAAATAATTTTTGAATCTTTTTCATAGTCACTAATATTACTAGTAATTGTTTTTGTTTTACTAATTGATAAATGATTATTCATGAAACGTTTAAACACTTTATCTTTAAAAAGATTATCAGTGCCATATTGTTTAGAGATATATTTCCCGTCTTTAAAAGTCATTAAAGTTGGTGTTCCTTCACAGTCACCATTTGGTCCACAAAAAACATCATGGTTATTCAAATCACGTACTTCATTGCCTTTAATTTGAAACCAATCAAAATTAGTTACATTTATTGTTGTTTCAGGAGTATCTCCAGTAATTGTATATAAAGTTTTAGCAATGTTAAGTGAATATATCGCAGCACCAGATTCTTTTATATATCTAATCATAATTGGTTTTAATTCTATGCATGATCCACAACTAGGACTATAATAATATAAAAAGAAAGTTTCTTTGTTTTCAATTTTTTCTTTGACATTAGGCGCATTTATATCAAGAGTATAATCAGCAATATTAGTAGTTTCATCTATTGTTGCGGTTAACAATGAATTACTAAGTTCAATTGTTGAAATGATAATTTTATTTTTTGCATTACAACTAAATAAACTTAATAAAGAAATAAGGAAAATTACTTTATGTTTATTCTTTGACATTTTTATCACCTCAACAACAAAAATTATAACATAGATTAACAAATATTTATATAAATTTGGTTAATTTTATGCTAACATTAATTATAGAAAAAGGAGTGTGATAAATATGAATATTTGGCATGTTGTATCTAAAGATAGAATTCAACCAAATGATTTTATTGCGTGCATTGAAATTCCTAAAGGAAGTAAAAATAAGTACGAATTAGATAAGGATACAGGAGCATTACGTTTAGATCGTATTTTATATACATCGACGCACTATCCACATAACTATGGATTTATTCCTCATACTTATGCTGGTGATAATGACCCTCTCGATGTGTTGGTATTATGTACTGAACAAATAACACCACTTGCTTTAGTAGAATGTTATCCAATTGGTGTTGTAAAAATGATTGATAATGGTGAACCGGATGAAAAGATTATTGCTATTTGTAAGCATGATCCATTCTATAATACATATAAAGATATTAGAAATTTACCACAACA
>CAKPAV010000260.1 GCA_934133115.1 uncultured Bacilli bacterium | reverse complement strand
ATTAGTAATAAGGATGACAGTTGCAACAATTGTTCCAAGTAAAGGTAAAAACATTGCTAAACACATCCAGATATTAAATCCTGCTTCAGAGTATCCTTGAATAATCATATTACCAAATCCAGCAAAGATTGTTTGATATCCTGGATAAGAGAATCCTTCTGCATATTTTGTACCTTCATCTGTAATAATGGTAATTACATCCGCAAAGTTAAAAATAATTAAAGTAACTATCGCATATAAACCAAGTAAGATTGAGGCAATACTTAATGCACGATTAACCGGTTTTAAAGTTTTTAAAGTTTTATTTTCATTATTCATTTTTAAATCCTCACTTACTTAACTATTTCTAGTTTTACTTCTGTTGAAGCATCAGATCCCCATGGAGTTTTAGCGCTAACAACATAGCTAATAAATTGATTACCATCTTCTGTTACGCTCGTGTAAGTTTTAGCATTATCGCCTTCACCAAAAGTTATGACATATTCGTCACCATTTTTAGTCCATGTTCCTGTAGAATCTAAATTCCACGTATTTTTGTACAATTTTGCGACTCCACCATTATATAAAGACATAGTTATTTCACCTGATCCACCACCAGGTCCTGTGATTTCATAACGTCCTTTGAATGACGCAGTTGCTTTTCCTTCAAAATCTTCAACAGTCAAATTTTTCCATTTAACCGATTCAGATTGAGAGTTTAAGAACACATATGAGCCATAAGAAATTTTATAACCTGGGTGTTCTGTTGATACTGTTTTGTCCGCAATATAAGTTTCATTTCCTTTGCTAACAACAATAGTGTTATTTTCTTCTTTCCAAGATAAACCTTCTGATTCAACAACTCTCTTAGTGCCACTTGGAGTATTAACTACAACTGAACCATCAGTATGTAGATACATATAAGCATAGGCAACAGAACTATTATTACCCGTAGCTTTAGCGGTAAATACATATTTTGAATCTCTTACATCCCAAGTCTTATAACCTTTTGCTAATTTTGATTTATATTTAGCATCTTTTGCTTGGAACTTTATAAAACTTGACGATTCTCCTACTTTTACATTGTAATAAAATTCATGTCTTCCTTCTGTTTTATTGTAGTCGCAATGAATTGTTGTAGACTTTTCATCGTCTAAATGTAAAACGTAGCCATAACCCGGGTCGATTTCATAAGTTCCTTCAATAGAAACTTCATAAGGCGTATAATCTTCTTTAACAACAGTTAATGTTTTAGATGCTGTTTTACCGCCATCTTTAGTTGTTGCAGTAATTGTTACAACGCCTTCCTTTAATGGTGTAATTGTGCCACTAGATACTGTAGCAATACTTTCATCACTACTTGACCATTCAACATCTTTTGTTGAAGCGTTATTTGGTGATACCGTCGCGGTTGCCTTAACACTTTCTCCAATATAAGCTTGTTCTTTGTCTAATGTTAAAGACACACTTTCAACCGCTACAGTTGGACCTTGTTCGCCACTAGATCCGCCACCAGATCCTCCGCCAGGAAAGCCACCGCCAGGAAATCCACCGCCAGGAAATCCACCGCCAGGAAATCCACCGCCACCAGGGCCGCCTGAGTTACCGCCACTAGAAGCACGTCCTTGAACTGTACCTATTAAAGAAAATTTGTTACTGTTTTGTGAAACAGAACCTTTAAATTTGTAACTATAATTACCAATTGTTACTGTGGTATTATAGCCACTAGTGTCCGATGCAACAAATGTTACAGGGACTGTAATTTCACTTTTGCTATTGGCAAGTCCGATGCCTACTGAAGCACCAATAGTGCCCAGCGATAGCGCTAGTAAAACTACTTTGCTGATGATTTTGTTTTTCATCTTTTTTCCTCCTATAGTGTGAAATTACTTCCACATATAGAAATATAAGTTAAAAAAAGCGCTTACATTAAAGTAAGTGCTAATTAATTTAAATAAGGGACAACTTTTTTACGTTTAGGGACAAAAGTTCTTTTTTAGGGACAAAATTATATAATCATCATATTTTTAGACCTAGAATAAGCTAAATATTGTCTCATAATGTCTTCTTTTCTTTTTTTACTCAAGGGGATGACAACGCCATTAGTTAAGACTACTTCATCATTATGAATACTTCGGATATATAAATAATTTACCATGTAGCATTTGTGAATTCTAATAAATCCATGATCCTTTAGTTTCTCTTCAAGGGTTGATAACGGAACACGTACTGTTTCTATTCGTTTATCTCCTAATACGATATCTTGATAGTTTCTATCACTAGAAATGTAAGCAATATCATTAACTTTAAAAGAAAGAGTTTTATTTTTCTCAATAAATTTAATGCTCATATCATCGTTTTCATTAGTTAAATATAAGTCATAATATTGATTCATCATCAAAGAAAAATCATTTATTAAATTGGATTTACGAATAAAACCAAATGGATGGACAGCAAGACACTCAAAAACCAAATCTTCTCTTTGCGATAAAAATATTATTTGGGTATCTTTAGCTATATTTAATGTTGCTTTTGCCACTTCTAAGCCGTTCTTTTCTGGCATATCAATATCAAGAAATATTAAATTAAATGGCTCTTCTTTAATAGTAGCAAGATAATTAATAGGATTAGGAAATGAATTAATTTTAAACTCAATATTTTTCTTATTAAAGAAACTTTCTACTGCACTAGAGACAATACTTAATGCAGCTTGGTCATCATCAATAATTGCAATCTTAAACATAATTACTTATCCTCCAAATTCAAGTATAACAAAACATTACAAATGAAACGATTATTATCAATATTAAAATCAACATAACCATTATATTTTTTAGCAATATTTTGAATGATTTTTGTTCCATATCCATGACCTTTTTTATTCTTTTTTGATTTTAAAATATTATTTTTATCGTACTTCGTAATATCAATCGGATTTGAGACAAAAAAGCGAATATAATCGTTTTGTTTTAAGATACATATTGATACAGGTGTTATTATGGCAGGTGCATCTTGTGATGACATTTTCGTAATCGTTCTATTCTCAACATTTGTAAGTATGGCACAGGGTG
>CAKPAV010000259.1 GCA_934133115.1 uncultured Bacilli bacterium | reverse complement strand
ATTCATTAGATTTTACGCAAGCAAAATATAAAAAAGAACAATAATATTATGAATATTTAAAATGTAGAATTTTGTAATAAAAAAGCACCTTCGTTAAGAAAGTGCAAATTTCAATAATTTTAAGATAAATTATTTTTGTTGACGGCCATCATATTCGCCGTTATCAGTACGAACTAATACTACTTCGCCTTCAGAAATAAATAATGGAACACGGACTTTATATCCAGTCTCAGTTACTGCTTCTTTCATTGCTTTGTTTACAGTATCGCCACGAACTGCAGGTTCACATTCAGTAACAGTTAACGCTACTGTTGTAGGTAAAGAAATACCCATGATTTCATCGCCATAGAATACTACTTGGACTTCTTCATTTCCTTTTAAGAAATTAGATTCCCATTTCATACGATCTTTAGAAATTTCAATTTGATCATATGTGTTTTGATCCATGAAGACTAACGCATCACCTGTATCATATAAGTAAAGCATTTTTTTCTTATCTAAGTGGATAACTTCTACTTTATCTCCACCGATGAATGAAAGTTCTAATACAGCGCCTGTACGTAAATTTTTAGATTTAACTTTTACTTTCATTTTGGCCATAGCAGTTTTGTTTAAAGCAATATCAATACATGAATAAATATTACCTTCATATTCAAATGCATTACCTGGTCTTAATTCTGTGATATTAATCATATTAAAACATCTCCTTCTTTGTATTTCTTTGATATTTTATCAAATTTGAATAAAATATGGAATATAAATTCACACATTTTATAATAATTAATCCGCTAAAAAGGCATAATTGCGTAGTAAAGTACTTATAATCGCTTAAAATGCCCACTAATCGGAACAAACCATTTATTAAAAAATAGTCAATAATACCAAAAACTATATATTTATAAATGTGGTTAAACATCATAAAATTATAACTAGTGATTTGATTATAAATTAAATAGAACAAATAGAATGTTGCTACTTCTATTAATAAACAAAGCCAAATAGATTTAGTTACATATTTATTAATTAGCATTAAGGGAGAAAAAATTGTAAAATTTAAAAAATAAGATAGTTCAAATAAGATTAGACTTACTATGACTAAATACAAACTTAAAATTAAGTTTTCTTTAAAACTCATAAGCATCACCTTATTTATTTTTGGGTAAAATTTATCTTATATTCCTTAAATAGAAATTTTTTTCAACTTCTCTTGCTAGTGTCGTGTTATCCCCGTGTCCTGGATAAACTGGCATATCTCCATATTGATGATATATTTCAATAATACGTTTTAAAGATGAATCTACTAAACGAGCTTTAGAAGTTGGTAAATCACATCTTCCAATGACACTTTTAAATAATGTATCACCAGTAATTAATAATTCTTTATTTACTAAATAAACTGATGAACCTAAAGTATGGAATGGCGTAAAAAATATTTGAATATTAATTCCATCAATGGTAACCACTTCTTCATCATTCAAAGTAAATACTTTTCGCTTAATACAAACTTTGTCTTCAAATTCACTTGAACAATTTTTATATGGATCATTTAATAATTCTAAGTCATCTAACGCAATGTAAACTGGAATTGTCTCATCAATAAAATCAAGTCCACGAATATGATCAAAATGACCATGTGTTAAAAATATCGCTTTTAAATTTAAATTATGACTAGCAATATGATTAATAAATGTTTTTGAAGATTGACCGCAATCAAAAGCAATCACATCCCTATCAGTTAAATAAACAATGTGAGTGTTAGCGATAAATTCATCTTTATATGTTAATGTTGTTACTTTCATAAAAAATAAAAAAAATAAAGCCTAAGCCTTATTTCTTTTCCTTATGTACTGTCATTTTATTACATTTTGGACAGAATTTCTTAATTTCCATACGATCAGGATGATTACGTTTATTCTTAGTTCCAATATAATTTTCGTTTTGACATTCTGTACAACGATAGATAATGTTATCTCTCATGAGTGACACCTCCAACTTACGCGAAATTATTCTAACACAAAAGAATTGCTAATGCCATAATTTTTTTAATAATATCTATTTATTTTTCTTAATATTACTAAAAACCACCATACAAATTATTTTTTTATGATTTTTATACATTTTTTGATATAATAACTGCGGTGATACTATGAATCGATTAGAAACAAGATTAGTTAAAATTGGAAATACTTCTATTGGTCATTCTAATAATGTAAAAATCCAATCAATGTGTAATATAAAAACTTCAAAATATGACGAAGTTATCAAACAAATATTAGAACTAGAAAAATTAGGTTGCGATATAATTCGTGTATCAGTTATGGATGAAAGCGACGCTTTAGCAATAAGCAAAATAAAAAAAGCTATTCATATTCCTTTAGTAGCTGACATTCATTTTGATTATCGTTTAGCTTTAAAAGCTATTGAAAATGGTGTAGATAAGATTCGCATTAACCCCGGGAATATTGGAAACATTGAAAATGTTAAAAAAGTTGTTGCTGCCTGCAAAGAAAAACATATTCCCATTCGTATTGGAGTTAATTCTGGTTCTTTAGATAAAACCATTCACGACTATTCTACGCATTATACCGCGAATGCATTAGTGGAATCTGCCAAAAAACACGTCAAGATTTTAGAAGATTTAGATTTTCATGATATTGTTATATCTTTAAAAGGCTCTGATGTCTTAACGACTATTAAAGCTTATGAAATAGCAAGCGAGACTTTCCCTTATCCTCTTCATTTAGGAATAACGGAAGCCGGCACGAAAGAAATTGGTATTATCCGTTCTGTCAGCGGTTTAGCGCCACTTCTATTAAAAGGAATTGGCGATACTATTCGTATATCTTTAAGCGCTGATCCTAAAGAGGAAGTCATATCCGCTAAAAGAATGTTACATGATTTAGGATTATATCCTAACTATCCGACACTAGTAGCTTGTCCAACTTGTGGAAGAACACGCGTTAATGTTCCAGGAGTTGCGGATAAAGTATTAAAAATGCTTGAAGAAATCAATAAACCAATTACCGTTGCAGTTATGGGATGTGTTGTTAATGGACCTGGTGAAGCC
>CAKPAV010000258.1 GCA_934133115.1 uncultured Bacilli bacterium | reverse complement strand
GATTACAACCACGTTGAATAGATTTAAAATAATAAGATTGATTATATTAGTAATGATATCATAAATGAAATGTAAAAGAAACTTTTTGCAAATTATATACATCATATTTATTAAAATAACAATTTCTCTTAGTTGTACTCCTAGTAAAATTACATAATAATGATCGACATATTAGATAATTAGATTGCTGTTTTTTTATGTAAGAGATATTTTTACAAAGTCAATAATAAGGTGTTTTAAATGATTAAAAAAAGATTGATGGTTATTACTGTAGTAATAATGTTTATATAATAGAAAAAATAATATTTTTATATAAAAAGTGAGAAAAATGGTGAATAAAATAGTATAATAAATATGAAGGATGATTATAGTTTAAGTCCAATAAAGGAGAGTGATAAGGATGTGCCAAGAAGTGAAGGAAATAAAAGAGAAATATCATTATAATTTTAGTCAGTTATTGAATAAAAAAAATTATGATGATAGAATAATTTATATTGATGATAATGGCTCTGTTGTAGCGGAAATAGATTTTCCTAGAACTAGTGTTAATGAAATAACAATAACACACACATTTGTTGGCTCATCTTTAAGAGGACAAGGAATAGCCAAAAAATTAGTTGAAGAAGTAATTAGTATTGCGCAAAAAGAAAAATATAACATAAGAGCTACTTGCTCTTATGCTATTAGATATTTTCATGATAATAAGGTCGATATATATCTTGACTAATTAAGCTCGTTTAAGTAATCAAAGAATTTATAAGGTGATGCTGGTTTTTTAATTTCAATGAATTCTTTTATATAGCCTAGTATTTCTTCAGAAGGGAAACCATCACTAGCAAAAGTTGTGCGTTGGTCGTAGCATAATCTACCTTGTTTATTTTTATATGGCATTACTTTATCCCCAACCCATGATACGACAAAGTATAAGACATCCACTCTTTTATAGAGTTGAATTCCATGCCTATAATCGCCATAAATTTGAGGAAATACAAGGGAACACTTTAAATCGTCTTTATAAAATCCGATAGTTAACATTCTATTTTCCTTTTCATATGTGACAGCTAATGTGTCATCATCATTATCTTTATAATAAGGTACTTGTTCATCCACTACAACGCTTATATTAGTGTAAGGCTCAATGTCTGAGGCATCAAACATAATAATTTTGCATTCTAAAACATCATCTGTTTTTACTTTTTCATCTAAAATGAGTGCTTCGTTTCTTAGATAATTATAGTAATCAATCGAGGAATAACTTAGTTCCTTTCCTTCGACAAATATATGTAAGTAGCCAAATATAGTTTTTATTTTTTCATCAATTTTTAATAAGGAGTTGCTCATAATATTATTTCACCCACCCGTTAATATATTAGCAAAAACAAATTAAAAATGCTATGGTTTTTTAACTTTAAAAGAGAATATTAATTAAAAACACCGAATTAATCATAGTTTTTATCTAAAAAGAATTTTTAAAACTATTTGTAAAAAAATAACTATATAGTTTATTTTTGGTGTTATTGGAATTACTTTTATATTTATGGTAAAATTATAAACATAGGTGTGTGATTAAAATGAAGTGTTGTATTTTAGGATCAGGAACTTGGGGTAGTGCTTTAGCGCAAGTGTTAAGCGACAACTCTAATGAAGTAATTATATATGGTAGGGACGTTGGAGAAGTGAGTGATATAAATAACAATCATCAAAACAAGAAATATTTTGGCGATGAAATTAATTTATCTTCATCTATTAAAGCCACAACTGATATTGCTCTTGCTATTAAAGATGCTATGGTTATTGTTGTTGCGGTTCCTTCAATTGCCTATCGTGATGTTTTATTAAAAATTAAACCATTTATTACTAGTAAACCATATATCGTTTCTGTAGCTAAGGGCTTTGATCCAACAACATTAAAAAGAATGTCTGATGTTGTTCGTGAAATTATTCCAAGCAATATGAGGCAAGAAGTAGTTTCATTAATTGGTCCAGGACATGCTGAAGAAGTAATAGTCCGCAAGTTAACTTGTATTACTTCGACATGTGTGGATTTAGAAACTGCCAAATACATTCAACATGTTTTTTCGAATAATTATTTACGTGTTTATGCCCAAGTTGATGAAATAGGCGCAGAATATGGTGCAGCTATTAAGAACACTATTGCAATTGCTGCTGGAATACTTCAAGGATTAGGCATGGGTGACAATGCAAAAGCGGCATTAGTAACTCGTGGATTAATCGAAATGATAAAACTTGGTACCTTTTTTGGAGGGAAAGAAAAAACATTTTTAGGATTAACTGGTATTGGTGACTTAATGGTTACTTGTAACTCGTATTTTTCACGTAATTTCCAAGCAGGTCTAGCAATAGGACAAGCTAATAGCGCAAAAGAGTTCTTGTTAAACAACACCAAAACTGTTGAAGGAATTAGAACAACAGAGATTCTATACAAAATAGGAAAAGAAGAGAATATTGAACTTCCTATTGTAAATGCGATTTACGATGTACTTTATCAAGAGGTAAAACCTCGTGATGCGTTAGATAATTTAATGAAAAGAAAACTCAAAAGCGAATAACATTATTAGTTTTAATTGAATAATATTTAAAGAAGAAATAGCTAAAATACCATTAATGGTATATATGGCTATTTTTTTTCGATGTTCAAAAATGAAACGGCTTACAAAATCCGTTGACAAAATGCTATGGTTGGCGGTATCATATTTTTGTAGTTTAAAAAGGAGAGTTTTTGCATGAAACAAAACTATGAAAAGCCGATTATTATTTTAGAAGAAATTGTGCTTGAAGATGTAGTCTTAGCATCAGGCATAATTAGAGATGAAGGAAACATCGATATTAGCGATGGTGTTAACGAAACGTTATAGAAAGCGGAGGTAAAAGCATGAAAAAAATAGGCATTTTTAGTGTTGCATTATTATTATCTGTAGTTGCTTTTTCAAATGTGACTAAAGAGAATAATAAGGCTTCAGTTACTGATTTAGAATCAAGTACAACTGATTTTATGAATGAAAAAAGTAATGTTAAGAAAGTTGCTTTAAGGAATGCTAGCAGTGGAAACAATGC
>CAKPAV010000257.1 GCA_934133115.1 uncultured Bacilli bacterium | reverse complement strand
CTTTACAATTAAATTCCGTGTTAGTAAGCCAATGAAAAATGTTGAGATTGTTATTAAATGTGATGATATAGTAATTAAGCGTATTAAAAAACTTAATATAATTCCTTCTGAAATGGAAAATATTAAATTAAGTAAAGATCTAATTAATAATGACATTAACACACTAACTGTAGAAGTGGAGGGATTATAATGAAAGAACTAATATGTATTGTTTGTCCGCGAGGATGTCATTTGACAATTGATGAAAATAAAAATGTTACTGGCAATAGTTGCCCGCGTGGTGTTCAATACGCAATTAACGAAGTAACTAATCCTATGCGTATGTTAACTTCTACAGTATTTATTAAATCGGAAACTTTAAAAAGATTACCAGTTATTACAACTAAAGAAATAAGTAAAGATTTACTATTTGATGTTATGAAAGAAATTAATAAAATAAAGGTACAAGCACCTATTAAAATGCACCAAGTGTTAATTAAAAATATTTTAAATACCGGTGCCGATATAATTGCCACAAGAGAAGTCTTAAAATAGTTGTTTGTTTGATTTTTACATGCTATAATACATTTGCTGTTTAAGTTATAAATGGAATAATAATTATGACTGAAGGCGTTTTATTATGGACGAAAGGAAAAATTTTTATGCGTGATAAAATTAGAATTTTTGCGCTCGGTGGTTTAGATGAGCGCGGAAAAAATATTATTGTAGTTGAAATAAATCAAGATATATTTATTATTGATGCTGGTATTAAACATCCAGATAGATCCTTACCTGGTGTTGACTTAATTATTCCAGATTATCGTTATCTAGAAGAAAATAAAGATCGTGTTAAAGCTTATTTAGTTTCACATGGTCATAATGAACAAATGGGCGCTATCCCATTTATGTATAAAAACATTAAAGCACCAATATATTGTTCTAAAGCCACAGCGGCAATGATTAGTGATTATGGTATTAATTATTTAAAAAAACCAGTTGCTTTTAATTTTAAAATTGTTAATCCTAGCGATGATGTAGAAATAGCTGGACATAAAATCCATTTTTTCCAAACTTGTCACTCAATGATTTGTTCAAGTGGTATTGCAATTGATACCACTGAAGGTGCAATTATATATTCCGGTGACTTTATTGTGGAATATAATAGTGATATTGGTCATAATCATGATTTAAATAAATTAGCTAAAATTGCAGAAAATAATGTTTTATTACTTATGACTGAATCTAGTGGCGCAACTTCATTAGGGTATGCTTCACCAAATCATAAATTAACGCCATACTTAAATCGTGTTTTATTTGAAAGTAAAGGTCGTACTTATATTGCTTTGTTTGATAAAAATATTTATGGCTTAGAAGAAATCTTAAAAGTTGCCACATTTAATAATAAAAGAGTTATTTTTTATAACGAATTTGCTAAGAAATTATATGAAAAACTTCAACCATGTGGCATATTTGTTCCAGGTAAAAATGTTATTACTAGTGATGATGAATTACTAAGAATCAAAGACACTGATACTATTATAGTTATGATGGAAGAAGGAGAACATTTATACGAATTAATGTCTGGGCTTGCACGTGGAGAAATTGAAGACAAACGCTTTATCATTAGTCCAAATGATTCTTTCTTAGCGGCTTGTCCTCCACAAGGTGGATTGGAAATTATTGCCACTGATGCTATTGATGACTTATTTAGAACAGGCGCACATATTACTAACTTAAATAAAAAGACTTATATATCAATGACCGCTCGTGAAGATGATTTAAAATCGATGATTTCTTTATTAAAGCCAAAGTATTATTTACCAGTGAGTGGTGAATATCGTCATTTATTAGCTAATGCGATGATTGCTGTACATAGTTTTACAACTTATAACCACCGTAATGTCTTTATTTTAGACAATGGAGTTCCTGTTGATATTATTGATGGAGAAGCAAAAATCACCAACACAATTATTAAAAATGGAGATTTAATGGTTGATGGTATTGGTGTTGGTGATGTCAAACAAGAAGTTATTGATGACCGTCAAAAACTTTCAGAAGATGGCGTAATTATTGCTGCTTTAGCAATCTCTAAAGAAAATAATCAAATCATTGCGGGACCAGATATTCAAATGCGTGGCTTCGTATTCTTAAAAGAATCTGAAGCTATATTAAGAGAAATCACTAGATTATTTGTTGACACCATTAATAATAGTTTAAGTCATAACAAATCTATCGAAGAAGCTAAAAATATTTTTGTTGATAAAGCCACTAAATTTATTAAAAAAGAGACTGCGCGTTTCCCACTTATTGTTCCAATTGTGGAAGTAATCGAATAATTGTTAACACCTAGAGAAAATCTAGGTGTTTTTGTTATAAAAATGCTTTTTATAATTTCTTGTATGTGTCATAATAATTATAGATTTAATTAAATCTATAAATATGAAGGTGATCGTATGGCAAAAGAAAAGCATTTACCAAAATCAATATCAGAAGCAAAATTATTATCAAGAGATGCTGAGAATACTCTCTACGGTTTGATGTTATTCTTAATATCTGTCATTGGAATTTTAAACAATGGCTTTGTTGGTAATTTTTTAACATATATATCAGCATATGCTTTCGGCGTATTTTATTTTGTGCCGTTCTTGCTTGGCATTGCTATGGGATTTTATTTAATCTTAATGAAAAAATCTTATATGGTAAAAATTAATCTTGTTTTGTTAGGAATTATTTTAATTGCTTTATCATGCTTAATTGGTTCATCTTTATCTTCAACACAAGATGGATTTAATACTGTATTTACTAACTTCCATACAAAAATATCGAATGCAGTTGTCAATGATACAATATTTAAATTAAGATTAAGTGATATTGGTGGTTTAGGCGGCGGTATTGTTGGAGCGTTTTTAGCTACTTTATTATGTTCCACAATTACATCAATTGGTACATATATTGTTGTTATTGTTCTTATGCTTGTTGGATTATATTTAACATTTGCAAAATTAGTTTTAAAAATTATTACTAAATCGAAAGAAGCAAAGAAAAAACATAAAGAAAAAGTTCTAGAACGTTTAAAGAAAGAAGAGCAAGAAAAAGAAG
>CAKPAV010000256.1 GCA_934133115.1 uncultured Bacilli bacterium | reverse complement strand
ATTTAAGAATGTTAATATCCGTAAATATAAAATAATCTATGAATATAAAAATCAAGATACAACTTTACAACTTTTTGGTAAAAATTATTTATTAAAATACGTAACAATTTATCAAAAATAGTGACTATTTTCGACATTGTTTTCACATTAATTTAAATAAACTTTAAATGGTGATAATAATGAAATATGAAATTTTATTGATAAACAACGAATTTAAAGAAATCATTGATGACAAATTAGTGCAAGAAATGCTTGAAATGAAAGATGATGAATTTAATCATAAACAATTTCAATATTTTTTCTTGCCACTAGATAAATCACAAATAATTAAAGTTATCAAAGATAAACTGAGCACAAGAAACGACATAATTATTGATGATGAAATAATAATTTATAAAAATCAAATAACAAATGAAGTGTCTAAAATTACTTTTGATAATAATAAAGCCTTTATTGATTGCGAATGTTATGACAATCCTTTAATTTTAGCCTTAAATAATACTTTTAATGTACTACTTCACGAAATTAATTGTTGACAGTAAGTAACTTTTGTTTGATAATAATGTCGTTTATATTTATAATATAAACAGGAGTGAAATTTATGGCACAATACGTATACATTGAAAATTATAACAAATTAGGTACAATGGCCTTTTCTAAGACCGTTTTTGAACAAATCGTGCATATCGTTACTGATAATGCCATGAATCAATCTTCCGGAACAAAAGCAGGCAAAAAAAGAATTACCTTAAATTCTCCAGCGCGTATTAGTATACGTAATGGACAAGTACTTGTAAATGTCGATGTCACCATTGCTAAAGGCGAAAATGTCGCTATTCTTTGTAAATCACTACAAGAAGAAATAGCAAATGCCTTAACTGCTCAAACAGAAATGGTTCCTTTTAGAGTTGACATTCGCGTTGTTAGCGTTAAGTAAACATGAAAAATAAAACTTATACTTATAGTGAGTTACATAATCGCGCTGTTGGAAGTTTTAAAAAAGCCATGACCGCTTTTGCATTCGTGGCAATTATGAACTTTTTAGGCCCAATTTTGTATTTAATAAAAGGAAATACAGGATATTTTCCTTCATTAATAAGTAATGTCATTATTTTTCGTTTACTAAGTAACTCAAGCATTAGTGATGCCTTATACACTGTGCTCACTATAGTTATTGGGATTATTTTTAGTGCCATTTTTATTTTGATATGGGTACCTGCTAAATCAGGAAATATAAAAGTCATTATTACTGGATCAATTTTATATTTACTTGATACAATTTTATTATTTATTTTTTATTTGCAAGATAGTTATTTGATACCTCAGTTATTTCTACATGTGATAATAATCGCATTCTTGATTGCCGGAATCTTAAATTACTATCACGTATTCGCTATTGAGCGAAAATTTAAAAAGTAGTTACGAAAGGAATTAAATTATGTCTACATCATCAAGAAATTCAAATCAAGAAAAAGCAATGACCATCATATATGATGCGTTAACATATGAACATATTGGCTATGACTATGACATTAAGGAAATGATTGGTGATGTTTTAGATTCCCCATTTGAAGAAGCAGATTTCTATGTTAAAGAAGTAGTGGTTAAGGCATTATTACATAAATCCGAAATAGTTGAAGTTATTGAACCTAAATTAAATAAATGGAAGTTTGATCGTTTAAACCGCCTTGCACAATCGATATTATTGCTTTCATATGCTCATTATTATTATGTTAAAGACGTCGAAAAACCAGTTGTCATTGATGTTGCTATTCGTCTAGCTAAAAAATATTTAGATGATGGTGATTATAAATTTATCAATGCAGTATTGGATGAAGTATTATAATGGATTACAAATATATAACTGTAAAAGAAGTTAATGAGCGCATAAAAGAAATAATAGAACAAGATGAATTTTTAAGAAACGTTGTTGTTAAAGGAGAAATATCTAATTTAACAGACCGCGGACATATATATATGACGATAAAAGATTTAGACGGAAGTACTATGAAAGCCGTCTTATTTCGTGGTTATCGTAATTATTTATCTTTTGAACCTGTCATTGGTGATGAAGTATTAATGTATGGTTCAATTGAACTTTATGCACAAAATGGAACTTACCAATTAATTGTCAAACAAATGCAACGATTTGGTGATGGCGCTAAATTAATTGAATTAGAAAAATTAAGAAAAAAATTACAAGCCGAAGGTATATTTGATGAATCACACAAATTATCGATTCCCAAATATCCAAAAACAATAGGAATAGTTACCGCAAGAACAGGTGCTGCAATTCACGATATTATCAAAAACATTTATCGCCGTTTTCCAATTGTAAAGATCAAGTTTTTTAACTCTTCAGTTCAAGGCGAATTAGCGTCAAAAGAATTAAATATTGCTTTACAAAAAGCAATTGATGCTAAACCAGATGTAATTATTATTGGTCGAGGCGGAGGCGATAAAGAAGATTTATCGGCATTTAATGATGAAGAATTAGTGCGAAGAGTGTATGCTTCAAATATTCCAATTATTTCAGCTGTGGGACATGAATCAGATTATTCCTTAATCGATTATGTTAGTGATTTAAGAGCTTCAACACCGACAGATGCCGCGATTAAAGCAACACCAAATATTAATGATATTTTGCTTACATTAAATGAAAAAGAATACATATTAACACAATTTATGAATAATGTTATAACGAGTAATAAGAATCAATTAGATCGAATTAAAAGCATGCAGTTTTTTAAAAATCCAACTTCTTATTATGATAAACTTGAAGAAGTAGTAAAAAACTATAAACTTCGTCTTGATACACACTTCATAAATACAATTACTAATTATAAGCGCGTTATTAGCGATTATAAGACCAATTTATCTTATAAACTACCATTTATGCTTGAAAGTAAGAAAAGCGCCTTAAACGCCCTACAAATCAAATTAGAAGCATTAAGTCCGACTAAGCCATTAGAAAGAGGATATTCATTAACCACTAATGAAGATGGCAAAGTTATAACAAGCATCAATGACATATCAATAAATCAAGAATTAAAAACAACCTTAAAAGATGGTATAATAACTAGTACAGTAG
>CAKPAV010000255.1 GCA_934133115.1 uncultured Bacilli bacterium | reverse complement strand
TAACTTCAATTATATGTTTCCGGTTCCTGAAAATGCAAAGATTGAATTAACACCGCATAATCTTGTTAATTATAGAAGTTTTGCTTCAAAAAGTGAAAGTTCTAAATATTGGCATTTTCTCAAAATTCAACTTGAATCAATAAATGAAAATGAATGGTCTAATGATATAAAAAATGTTTACTATAAAACTAATAAAACAATTGCAAAAAGATCATTTGATTTTAAAACTCTAGAAAATTATTCAATTTTATGGAAAAAGCAAAAAATTAATGTTTAAAATACAGCGAATTTAATATCCGCTGGATTTTTGTTAGAATACAAATGCTATTAAATTAGATTTGCCTTTATTAGAAATAGTCTTAATTAGTTGTTGGAGTTTAACTTTTACTGGTTCAGGTAATGTTGCTAATTTACCAGTAATGCCGGCCTTTATAATATCACCAAATTTTTGACCAAATATCTCACAATCTAATATCTTATTAGGATCTTCATCATAAGCTTTCAACAAATAATCTAAGAAATAATCGCTTTGCATTTTTGATCCTAAGGTAGGTTCAAATGATGTTTCTAAATCAACTTTAATAATATGATAAGTTGACGCTAATGCCTTCACTTTTATTCCATATCTATTACCAGCTTTTGTAATAACTGGTTTTTCGATTTTCATATTACTTAAGCTAGCATTGGAAAATCCATAGCCTGTGGTTTCCGCCATCTTTAAGGCGCCACCAATGATTTCATATTCTTTTTTAGCTTTTGTAAATTCTGTTAAAACCGCAATCAACTGCGCTTTATCAGAAATTTCACAACCCACAAGTTCTTTTAATACTGCTTCATATAATCCATCTTTAACATCCATTTGGATAGTAACAACGCCGGTCCCAGTATCAACATTACTAATCGAAGCATTAGAAATATATTCATTATTTTTAAGTACTTCATTAATATTATTAACATCTCTAATTGTACGAGCGCTATTCATGGCTTCCTCTATCGTATTATTAACACTTTGCTTAATATAATGTTCTTCATCTAATTGACTTACCCAATTAGGTAAAGCTACATCAATATTTGCTATTGGATATTGGAATAAAGCTTCACGCAAAACTTCTGTTGCATCATTTTCACTCATTTCTTCTACATTAAGTGGAATAACAGGAACATTATATTTTTCTTCTAATTCCTGTTTGATTTTATTAGTTGCATCAGTAGTTGGGGTTTTCGAATTTAAGACAATAACAAAAGGACGATCGATTGATTTTAATTCTTCAATAACTTGATCTTCGCTATTTCTATAATCATCACGAGTAAATTCATTAATTGTTCCATCACTTAAAACACAAATACCTAAAGTGGAATGTTCTTTAATTACTTTTTGAGTGCCGATTTTTGCGGCATCATCAAATGGTATAGTTTCACTAAACCATGGTGTCTTAACCATACGCATTTTTCCATCTTCTAAGTATCCTTGCGCATTTTCAATAATATAACCCACGCAATCAATTAATCTTACTTTTACTGTTAAGTTTTCTTCTACTAAAACTTCAACAGCATTTGATGGAACAAATTTAGGTTCCATTGTCATAATTGTTTTACCAATTCCTGATTGTGGCAATTCATCTAACGCTCTTTTTTTATCATCCTCATTTTTTATATGAGGAATAATTAATACTTCCATAAATCTTTTAATAAATGTTGATTTACCAACACGTACTGGTCCCACTACTCCTAAATAAATATCACCATTTCCACGAAGCCCAATATCTTTTAATACCGAAAGAGTCTCCATAAAATAAACCTCCTAAATATCGCTATTAATAGATATGAGGGAGTAAATAAAAAAAGAACAACAAATTAGTATTATTAATAAATTTGATAATTACTAATCAATATGTTCTTCTAATTGTTTTAATAACAAGCGCATAATTCACCAAAATAGCAACTAATATTTCATTTTAGTATCTATGTTTTAAATGTCACTGAATTTTTTTGCAATTATCGCATTTTTCTTCACTGGCATAGTATTTAAATAAACTTCAATATAAAACATGCGCCCATTAAATAAAAAAAAGCCTAACCACTTGAGTTAGACTTTATATTATCTTATTAAGATTTTTTGGAATTTTATCTTTTTTAACCGCATTAATAATTTTTTCTTCTTTTTCTTTTGATACTGGTTTATTAGCAAGACGCGCTACATCTTTAATTAAAGAGCGAAGAACCCTTTCATCATTTAAGTCTTTACCAGATATTGACTTAGCTAACTTTAATATATCTTCTTTCTTTACATTAGTTTTCTTTTCTACCTTATCAAAAATTGAATCATCCATATTTCTCACCCAAAATATAATATGCGGGTGAGTTTAATTTTGTTATTTTCTTTCGCGGCAAATAATACTAATTGGTGTTCCTGAAAAATTAAATGTATCTCTTAAACGATTTTCAATATATCTACTATAAGAGAAATGCATAAATGTTGGATCATTTACAAATAAGACGAATGTTGGAGGACACACACTTACTTGATTAGCAAAATAAATTCTAATTCTACCGCCATTGAAATATGGAGCAGGATTCATAATTTGAGCATCTTGCATAACTTCATTTAATACTGATGTGGCTACACGAGTATTAAATGCTTCATAACAAGCATCAATTTCATCATAAATTGTACTTATTCTTGCTTTAGTTAACGCTGACACAAATACAATCGGAGCGTAATCTAAGAACTTAAATTCATCACGAACTTTTTTGGTAAATTCCGCCATTGTCTTTTCGTTTTTTTCAACTGTATCCCATTTATTAACAACAATAATAATAGATTTTTTTGCTTCTATAGCATAACCCACTACATGTTTATCTTGTTCTTGAATACCAGTTTCCGCATCAATAACAAGTAAAACAATTTGGCTTCTATCAATTGCGCTTAATGCTCTTAAAGCACTATATTTATCGACTGCTTCATAAATTTTTCCACGTTTTTTAAGACCAGCGGTATCAATAATCACATAGTCTTTTCCATCTCTTTTAAAAGGTGTATCAACGGCATCTCTTGTTGTTCCTTCAACATTAGATACAATAACACGATTTTGATTTAATATGGCATTAAC
>CAKPAV010000254.1 GCA_934133115.1 uncultured Bacilli bacterium | reverse complement strand
TTAAGCAATTTATACTTAAAAAGAATGAAAAAAATAGCCATGACATTATTTGAACATGGCTTATACGCATATATTCCTTATGCCACTTTTTATCTTTATGTTAAAATTCCTTCAGAAATTAAAGGACATATATTTCATAGCGCTAAAGAATTTGCAATGTATTTATTAGAAAATTTTGGCATAATGACTATTCCTTATGACGAGGAAGGTCATTATATTCGTATTTCTATGACTTATGTCACTGATGATGAAGAAAAGTTTATTCAAGAATTTAAAAATCGTTTAGATTTATTATTTTTCTAACTTTTCCACTTTATTATTTGGTTCATCAATTACTTCGATGTTTTCAATAATAACTGGTTCGTAAGGATGATCACTAGGAGAAGTTCTAACGCGAGCAATAGCATCAACAACTTCAATTCCTTCAATTACTTTACCAAAAGCGGCATAATCGCCATCTAAAAATTCTCCATCTTTATGCATGATAAAAAATTGACTTCCTGCAGAATCTTTGTTCATAGCGCGAGCCATAGATATAACACCGCGTTTATGACTTAATTCGTTATTAAATCCATTATGTTTAAATTCACCTTTAATCGAGTAATTAGGACCACCTGTTCCATTTCCAATTGGACAACCACCTTGAATCATAAATCCCTTAATTACACGATGAAAAGTTAATCCATTATAAAAATTGCTACGAGCAAGGCTTACAAAATTAGCGCATGTATTAGGGGCATTTTTATAATCTAATTCTAATTTGATTTTTCCATAGTTTTTAACATTAATAATAATCATAGTTTTTCCTTCTTTCGAAACAAATTATAGCATAATAAATCCATAAATTATACTTTTAATATAAGTAAAAATTGTTGACTTTACTTTTTATAAAAGTAATAATATCTATGACGTTAATAATAATTAACTATTTTTAAATATCTAACGTCCTTAATGGGGCGTTTTGTTTTTTTAGGAGGATTTTAAATTATGGGATATGATTTTGCTGCATTAGAAAAGAAATGGCAAAAATATTGGGAAGAAAACCAAACATTTAAAACAGATGTTTATGATTTTTCTAAACCAAAGTTTTACGCTCTTGATATGTTCCCTTATCCATCTGGAGTCGGTTTACATGCTGGGCATCCAGAAGGATATACTGCAACTGATATTGTTTCAAGAATGAAAAGAATGCAAGGATTTAATGTCCTTCATCCAATGGGATATGATTCGTTTGGTTTACCAGCAGAACAATATGCAATTAAAACTAATCACCATCCCGAAGGATTTACCGAAGCTAATATTACTACATTTACTAAGCAATTAAAGGAATTAGGCTTTGACTACGATTGGAGTAAAACAATTGTAACAAGTGATCCAAAATTTTATAAATGGACACAATGGATTTTTAAACAACTTTATTTAGCAGGATACGCTAAATACATTGATATGCCAGTAAACTGGTGTGAAGAATTAGGAACTGTCCTTTCTAACGATGAAGTAATTGATGGAAAATCAGAACGTGGTGGATACCCAGTAATTCGTAAAAACTTAAAGCAATGGGTTATTGATCAAGCTAGTTTTGGTGATCAATTATTAGAAGGACTTAATCGTATTGATTGGCCAGAATCAACAAAAGAAATGCAACGTAACTGGATTGGAAGAAGTGAAGGAGCACTTGTTACTTTTAAAGTCGCAGATAGCGATGAAAGTTTTGTAGTATTTACAACACGTTGTGATACCTTATTTGGCGCAACATATTGCGTTTTATCTCCAGAACATCCTTTAGTGAGAAAAATAGTTAGTGAAGATAAAAAAGATGAAGTTGAAGAATATATTAAAGCTGCTAGCAAAAAGTCCGAATTAGAAAGAACATCTTTAAATAAAGAAAAAACTGGTTGCTTTATTGGAAAGTACGCTATTAACCCTGTTAATAACAAGCATATTCCAATTTACATTTCGGATTATGTTTTATCTACTTATGGCACTGGCGCTATTATGGCTGTACCTGCGCATGATGAAAGAGACTACGCTTTTGCTAAAAAGTTTAATTTAGAAATCATCCCTGTTTTAGAAGGCGGAGATATTACTAAAGAAGCGTATACTCAAGATGGCATACATATTAATTCTGGTTTCTTAAATGGCTTAAATAAAGAAGACGCTATTAAGAAAATGCTTGAATATTTAAGCGCTAATAAAATTGGTGAAAAGAAAGTTAACTTTAAATTCCGTGAATGGATTTTTGCTCGTCAACGTTATTGGGGCGAACCTGTTCCAGTCGTGCATGGATTTGATGGAAAGATTTATCCATTAAGTGATGATGAACTTCCTTTAGTTTTACCAGAACTTGATGATTACCGCGGAAAAAATGGTAAAGCACCTTTAGAAAACGCTACTGCATGGAAACAATATGACCATAATGGTATCAAAGGAGTTCGCGAAACTTCGACAATGCCAGGTTCAGCAGGATCAAGTTGGTACTTTATGCGTTATGTTGATCCAAATAATGATAAATGCTTTGCTGATAAAAAATTATTAGATCACTGGCTGCCTGTTGATTTATATATCGGCGGACCAGAACACGCAGTAGGTCATTTAATTTATTCTCGTATTTGGACCAAATTCTTACATAATCAAGGGTACATTTCATTTGATGAACCATTCAAAAAATTAGTTCACCAAGGTATGATTTTAGGCACTAACGGTATTAAAATGGGTAAAAGATTCCCAGAATATGTCGTTAACCCAAGTGATATTGTACGTGATCATGGCGCGGATACTTTAAGATTATATGAAATGTTTATGGGACCTCTTGAAGCAAGTAAACCTTGGTCTAACCAAGGAGTTGAAGGAGCTCATAAATTTATTGATCGTGTATATCGTATTATTGTTGATGCAAATATTATCGTTGATGAAGAAGTAAAAGAACTTGATATGATTTATCATCAAACAGTAAAGAAAGTTACGGAAGATTATGAAAATTTAGCATTTAATACTGCTATATCACAAATGATGATATTTATTAACGAAGTATATCGTGTTAATAAATTACCACGTGAATACGCGGAAGGATTTGTAAAAATGATTAGCTGTATAATTCCTCATGTCGGCGAAGAAATGTGGGAAAAATTAGGCCATAACAATACTATCGCTTATGAAC
>CAKPAV010000253.1 GCA_934133115.1 uncultured Bacilli bacterium | reverse complement strand
GGTTCTTATGTATATAGAAGTAGTAAACCAGCATATAATCAGTCAAAGCGTGTCCTATAAACTCATCGGTTAAGCCGTCCCACTTGTTTAGCTTAACATACTTATCACAAAAATAAATTGTTGGATTATGTGTTTGATTATATTCTTTTTGTCTCATGAACATATCTTTATAGATATCAAGTTGATTCGTGAACGTTCCATTGTTTTTTTGTTCTTCTACGTAAGCACGAAGTTTTGCATAGTTCACAAATGGAAACTTTCTTTGAATATCAAGCATAGTTGATAATATCATCTTTGGAAAAAGTATTTGAACATAACAAACTGCGAAAGTTACCGCTAAGGCGTTCTTGCCAGCACGCGAGCCGCCATTGATTAAAATTTCATTGCCTGATGTTTCTAAAAATTCAACCATTTTATTTTCTTTGTCTTTAATACCATCAGTAGCCATTTTTAAACGTATTACATCAAATAACCAATATACAAGAATGATTCTTATAATAAGCGGTATTGAAAAATAGACGGGTAGAAAATCGACAAAGTGAATAACAAAGCCTTTCCATATTACATTAAAATCAAACTTTGCTAAAAAGTGGTAGTAGTTACCGATTAAGTCAACACCAATAGTGAAAAGTTGAAAGTAAAACGCTGCTAGTATTGCTAAAGTAATTAATAACCATTTTTTAAAATATCGTTTTATAGCTTCTTTAATTGCTAATATTTTAGGTGATATTTTATCTGTAAAATGTTTAAACCAGGTTAAGGCTTTTGTATCTTCCGCTACACTGTCTTTTTTATAGTGTCTAATTGTTAAGACCGCTAATATAATCACTAAACAAAGTAATATATTAAGCGCTAAAACAACAATAGAAGTAATGCTTGAAAAGTTCATTGACCAGTTTAACCAGAATGTTTTATTAATTAATAATTTAAACATTATAGTTAAATGATGGCCTAACATTTCAAAATCAATCGGTAATAAGTCAAAAATGGATCCTCCAGCGTTATTAATTAAATAATCATAACTAATTAATGGTTCTGGTATTACTACGTCACTATTAGCAAAAATACATTTAAAGTAATAAACAATAGAAGCGCCAAAACTTTTTAAAGATAACCAGAATCTAACAAAATGTGAATTAAAACAAAAAACAAGAAGAAATGTTAAAACAACCGCAACTAATATTAATTGCTTGTAATTGTTTTTTACTCCTTGTTTTAATTTTTTTATCATAGAAAGCACCTCCAGTCGTGTTTCTAATTAAGTAAATAAAGATATAAGTTATTGTTACTATCAAATAAAGCATTTTTAATAAAATAGAATGTTTGTTCATCATCTTTAAATGTAAGTGTTACACTGTACGCTTTTTCATCTACAACATAAGTAAATGTTTTATTATCAATTAATGTTGATGATTCATCATCTTCATTTTTTTCGTATGCAAGTAATCTTCCTGAATCATCAAAGAAGCGATAAACGAGTGTTGTAGTTTCGTCAAAGTAAGTGTTACCAGATAAAACAAAATCATGATTGTTATTAATACCCATTTGAAAAGCGGTTATAAATATAGACGATATTATTACAAAAATAATTATTCCTAGTATTGTTAAAAAGAATTTTAGATGATCAACTTTTTTTAGTTTTATTCTATCATCCATTGTTTATCATTCCTTTTTCTTTTTAACTATTACAGCAATTGTAGGACCTACTTTTGAAAATACCCATAAAGCGCCGCCAACAATGGCAATAGTGCCTAAGACTGCACAAATCTTTTGAATTGCTTTTCTTAATTCATCAAGTATATTTGTAGGCTTTGGGTTAACGATGTTATACGGTGGTTCCCAAGCTATGCCATTTTCATCTTCAAATACGCCTGTATCAGGATTAACACGGCCATCAATTTTGTTGCCGTTGATGTCAATGATTGAAACAGTGCCATCTTTATTAATTACGTATGTTGGTGCTTGCACTCCGTTAGGAAACACAGAAGAGCAATTAATAATAGTGCCTTTTTTATCAACATATACACATGATATTAGTGATTTAAATTTCATTGCGCCGCCATTCTCATTACTAACTAATATAAACATTTCTGACTTATCACCATTTTTTAATGCTTTTGGTGCTTCATCCCAATTAAAAAACCAATAGTCAGTGCTTTTCAAACCTGAAAGCCAAAAACTAGTATCAAACTTGTCTTTAGTTTGGATTAAGTTACCAGCGTTAAACCCTGCCCATGCGTTCTTATCTCCACCGGCTTCAACAGCTTTGCTTAAGTCTTTTGAGGTTATGCAAAGTGCTTTTGTTCCGCTTTGTTTATCTTTAATTATTTGCGGTGTTCCTGTGAATGGTGCAACGTAATCATAATAAAAATAAATTGCTGATATTTTATCAAGCGCTATTTTAGATGTATTATCATAAGCATTAAATGCTAAACGCCTATACGCTCCCCAACTATCACTTATAGCATTAAATGTTACAGTGTGAATTTGATCTGTTGTTATATACTTAAATGCGTAATAAGTTCCAAAGTCTACTAATTCAGTTTCGTTTGTAGTTTTATTTAAAAATTTGTAACTTGTAATATTGAAAGTTTTTTCAGTATTATTTTGCTTTAATGATTTAATAAAAGTGTTAGATGTATCAAATGATGATTCAATTTCTTTATCATCTTTTTTAGATGACTTAACATCAATGTTGTAATTGTTATCAATCGTAATTGATTGTAGTTCATAATTATTATTAGTGCCAATATATGATAATTTACCTGTATCAACATCAATTCCATCAATAATAAACGGCATAAATCTTGTTGTTTTTTCATCAGTCCAACCATGGTGCATTCTAATAGTTGCATTTTCTGTAAAGTAATCACAAGCCCCTTCAGATGTTAATACTTTGATTGTTTCAATATAGCGTCTATAAGGTATTTCAATATAAACACTGCCCGATTTATACATTGTATTATCAACAGTGCTTGTTCGATAGCCTAAATAACAACGTGAGTTATGAACATTATATTTTATTTCTTTGGTATCACTTGAATATGATAAATAGATATAATCTTCACCATCTATTGTTAAAACAGGGTAATTAAAAGAAGCTGTATTAGTACCAATGTATTTATTGATAAAATAATCAATTGCATTAAAGTCAATTTCC
>CAKPAV010000252.1 GCA_934133115.1 uncultured Bacilli bacterium | reverse complement strand
TCAACATTTTTAATTAATAAATCTTTTAATTTGTTATCGACTTTAATAATTTTAACAGGAATAAACGGTGTTTTAACAATGACGTTTTTAATATCTTTAATAGTATTAAAATCACCACGGAATTCTTTACGACGATGAATAATAGTAACGTGATCAGAAATATTTGATATTTCTTTAGTCCAATCTAAAGCGGAATCACCGCCACCAAGAACTAATACTTCTTTATTTTTTAAAGTTTCGAGACTTTGAAGTGAATATAAAATATTCGAACATTCTTTTTCTCCCTCTAGTCCCATTGGACGAGGAGTAGTAGTTCCTAAACCAATAGTAATGACAATATATTTAGCTTCATATTGCGCTTTATTAGTAACAACTATATGGCCTTTAATTTCGTTTACTCTTTCGTTAAGTTTAACTTCGATTTTGTCTTGGCTATTTACTTTACTAACAAGAGAAGCAATATAGTCTTTTGCCTTAATTGATGGAATGCCTTTTATATCCACAATTTCTTTTTCTGGATATAATCTAGTTAATTGTCCGCCTAAAAAACTTTCTGATTCAACAACTAAAACAGATTTTCCTTTTTCGCTAACTTTAATAGCGGTGTTTAAACCAATTGGCCCCGCACCAACAACAATAACATCAAACATAAAATAGTCTCCTAATTTTTATAATCTTTCTCCGCACTTAGGACAAAATGCGGCATCACAATCCACTTCGTTTTGGCATTTTGGACAAACTTTATTTTGTAATTTTTTACCACATTTCTTACAGTAATTGTTGGCAAATTCATTTTTAGTTCCGCAATTAGGACAGATTTTTTCAGTTTCTTCTCCACGCATAGTTTTAGCAAAATCGTTTATTTCGCTATGCATATCGCGATATCCTTCTTTAAATACAGGCATAGATTCATCCTTCATGTACGAATGTAATTCTCTTTGGTAAGAAAATATTGTAAGCATAAGCCCAACTGCTAGAGTAGGTAATCCTACAAATGAACACCAAAATAATTTTGGCTCAGATGCTGAGTTCATAGCATTAAAAAATGATACAAAGCCTATTATTGTAAATACTAATCCAACAGCTAATAAAACAAATCCACAAAATCTAATAGTCAATTTTTTCTTATTATGACTTTTCATATTTATCACCCACTTATAGTATAGCAAAAACTGGACATTCTTAAAGTGTTTTGATAAAAATAATGAAATAAAGTATATAAAATTCATCTTGTGATTTTTTAATTAAAATGATTAAAAATTTATATACATTAGAAATTTTATGGGTTTACCCGCAAAATATCTAATGATTAGAAAACTGAAAATTTGGAGTGTGGTTTGTTTAATAGAAGCAATGAAGTTAAAATACGACAAACAAATTATAAAAAATCAAGGTAATTTCCTTAAAAATTTAAGATAAAAATTCTAACAAATAGATACATTTTATATCAAGTATGATATAATAATTGCTCGAAGTGGGTGAGTATATGTATTATTCATTTGTAAGTAAATCAAAAGAAGAAACTATTGAATTTGGAAAGAGTTTAATTCCATTTTTATTTCGTGGATCAGTAATTACTTTAACTGGTGATTTGGGCGCTGGTAAAACAACTTTATCTTCTGGAATTGCTAAAGGGTTAAATATTACGGATAAAGTATCATCTCCAACTTTTAATATTATGAAATGTTATTTTCATGGAACATTACCTTTATATCATATTGACGCTTATCGCTTAGAAGAGGGTACAAATAAGGATTTAGGATTAGAAGAATTTATCGAAGGTAACGGAATTTGTTTAATTGAATGGCCAAATTTTATTAGTGAAAAAATCGATGAAAATACATCTCTAAATATTGAAATATTAAACAAAGATTTGAATACACGTATTATTAATATTTCTTCAAATAATAATGCTTATCAGCCATTATTTGATAAACTCTTAGGAGGTCAAAAATAATGTATACTATTTTATTAGATAGTTCTGATTGTAATTTAGCAGTTGGCTTAGCTAAAGATCATCAATTAATTGATTTTATTCAATATGAAGCTTGGCAAAGACAAAGTGAATTGATGATTGTGGAATTAGAAAAAATTTTAAAAAGAAATAATGTCACTAGAGAAGATATTGATAGTGTTATGTGTGGCATTGGACCTGGTTCATATACTGGTGTAAGAATTTCTTTAACTATTGCTAAAGTTATGGCTTTAGCGTTAAATATTCCGTTATACTTAGTATCTTCTTTACAAATCTTAAAAGATGGTAAAAATCCATCAATTTGTATTATTAATGCAAGAAGTAATCGTAGTTATGTTGGCGTTTATGAAAATGATAAAGTGATTTTAAGTGATACGATTATGAAAAATGATGAATTAAAACAATATATTGAAGCACATAAAGATTATGTTATTTGCGGTAACGCTAATCATTTAGGCATTGAAGGAAAAGAAAGTAACGTATTAAGTGAAATGATTTCTCTTATTGATTACATTACTCCAACCGATAATTCCTTAGGTGCAACACCAGTTTATATGAAGGACTAATTATGATAATACGTCCAATGACAAAAGAAGACTTAAATAAAGTCTTAGTAATTGAAAATGATAGTTTTATCTCTCCTTGGAACGAAGAACAATTTAATTATGAATTAAATGAAAATCCTTATGCCATATTACTTGTCGCTGATTATGAAGGTGTCATATGTGGATTTATTGATTTTTGGATAACATTTGATGTAGCGCAAGTTAATCAAATTGCGGTCTTGAGTTCTTTAAGAAGAAAAGGTATTGGCCAAGTATTAATGCAAGATATGATTAATCGTGTGACTAATGCTGGAGTAAATAAAATTACGTTAGAAGTTAGAACTCAAAATGATAAAGCGATTGCTTTATATGAAAAATTTGGATTTAAAGAAGCTTTAATTAAAAAAGGATATTATGATAATGGCGATGATGCCAAATTCATGATTAAAGAAGTAGGTGAACAAAATGTCTAAAATTATTTTAGCAATTGAGTCTTCATGTGATGAAACCGCAGTAGCAATTATTAAAGATGATGAATTATTGGCTAATGTTGTTTCTACACAAATTGAAGTACATACAAAATATGGTGGAGTAATGCCAGAAATTGCATCTAGACTTCACGCTGAAAATATTACTATTG
>CAKPAV010000251.1 GCA_934133115.1 uncultured Bacilli bacterium | reverse complement strand
ACTTGGAAAAATTAAGCGTTTATATGCATCATCAATTGCCGCTAATACATATTTAGATGAGTCAGTATCTTTATTTACAATTTTAGATTTAATACGGCCTAATATTTCTTCATCATCAATAACAATGCTCACTTTTAAACATTTCATATTTTCGCCACGATTAATAGCTAAAATGCGGTGTGGAGCAATACGATTTACGGCTTCTTCATAATCCTTATACATATCAAATGTGCCTTTTTCATCTGGCTCATTTTCCATGGTTTTAATTTTACCAGTACGCATGATAAAGTCTCTAATTTGTTTACGATATTTAGGATCATCACTTACTTGTTCAGCAATAATATCTTCTGCACCTTGAATAGCATCTTCTACGGTTAAAACTTTCTTTTCTTCATTTATGTATTTTTTAGCTTCTTCTAAAACCACTACATCTTTATTTAATTCTAATAAAGTTTTAGCAAAAGGCGCTAAACCTTTTTCTTTTGCAACACTAGCACGTGTCTTCTTTTTAGGTTTAAATGGACGATAAATATCTTCTAATTCCGTCATTGTATGAGCGGCATTTAAGGAAGTCATAATTTCATCAGTCATAAAGCCTTGTTCAGAGATTGATTTAATAATTGTATCAAGTCTTTCATTAAAACCTTTTATATACTCTAAGCGTGTGTAAAATTTTCTTAATACTTCATCATCAAGACTACCTGTTACTTCTTTACGATATCTCGCAATAAAAGGAATAGTGTTTCCTTCATCTAATAAACCAATAACAGCATTTACTTGGCTTTCTTTAATATTTAATTCTTCACTTAATGTTTTAACTATATCCACGATTCTTACCTCCAATTATAGTCATAAAATATTTCTTGTCGCGTGTTAGAATTTTTATAAGAAAAAGCAATTTTCATTGTTGGTTTTTCTAAATCGCTTATAAAAGTAAAACGAACTTTAGTTTGGTCGCCTTGTTTTTCTTTTGTAGGAACTAAATTAAGTACATCATCATTAAAAAATCCAACATTTAGCGCACTAATAGTGGCATCACTAATTCTTTCATCTAACATTAAAATGGTGATATCTTCAAATCTTATTTTTGATTCTAAAAACATAATTTCAATTTTATATTGTGTATCATTATATAAAGTTGATACACCATTAATCGAAAAAGCAAGTTCATTAGAAGTAACGTAATTATGCGAATTAAGTTTTTCTAATTGTTGATAATATAAGTCTTTTTTATTATCGGAAGAACAACCAAACAACAAAAAAACTATTGGGATTAATCTTGCTTTTTTCATTCTTATCACCAATAGTTAGTTTAACATATTTCAGCCAAGATATATAGTTTATTTTATTAAAAATTCATATTATTACAGGTAAATAATTAATCACGAATTTTATAAATAATCATCGCTGAATATGAATAAATTTGATCTCCATCTGTTGTCAAAAAATGAGATGTTTGATACTTAATATCAATGATACTCGTATCAATTAATTTTTTGAGCAATTCATTGATATTATTTTCTAAATCCTCTTCATTTTCTTCGTCTATTATTGCCACATTAATCATTTTATCACCATGATTATTGTAAGCTTTTATATTTTAAAAATTTGTCGAAATAATTACCTTAGCAAATTTCCCATTGCTAAGGCTATTTGAATAGAATAGCCACCAATAAGAGCGTCAACATCTACCATTTCTCCTACTATATATAGGTTAGGTACTAATTTAGATTCCATATTCTTCGGATTAATTTCTTTAGTATCAATTCCGCCACTAGTAACAATAGCTTCTTCAATTGGAGCTAGCTTAAGGAAAGTTAATGGAAAATGTTTTAAGTATTTAATAAATCCTTTACGCATTTCTTTGGTAATTGCATTACATGGCAAATTATCTTTAATATGAAGTTCACTTAGTATTACCGAACTAACTAAGTAAGGAACAAATGCCGTTAAAGTGCGAGAAATTTCACGATTACTATTAGCCATAAATTTTTGAACAAGTAATTTATCTAATTCTTCTTCGTTTACTCCTACTTTAAAATCTAATTCCATACTAGTAATTTCTTCGCGGTTAATGTAACTAGACATATTTTTAACAACATGTCCACTAATACGATCTTTGTAAAATTTAATATTGCCATTTAAAGATTTAGAAAAGTTTTTGCCAAATACTTTAAAACCAATTCCATCAAAAGAAAAACCATCTAATTTTTCTAGGAATTTATCTTTTAAATAAATATCACATAAGCTTGATCGAATTGGAATAATTGTGTGCCCAAATTCTTTAGCAAATATATAACCATTGCCAGTACTTCCAGTAGACGGATAACTTTTTCCTCCGCAAGCTAAAACTAACTTATCCACTACAAAAGCATTATGAGGAACTTCAACTACAAATTTATTATCTTCTTTATAGACTTTATTTACTTTGTTATTAAGTAAAAATTTTACATTATATTTTTGGCATTCATTAACTAAAGCGTCCACAATAGTTTGTGCTTTTAAAGATTTAGGGTAGACACGGTTATCTTCTTCAACAATTGATTCAACGCCTAATGAAGCAAAAAAATCTATCGCATCTTGACTAGAAAAGTGATATAAGGCGGTTTTTAAAAAACTCGCATTTCTAACTATCCCTTTTAAAAAGTCGTTAACTGGTAATAATCTAGTATAATTGCATTTGCCATTACCAGTAATTAATAGTTTTTTACCTACTTTTTCATTGCTATCAATAACAATTACATCAATATTTTCTTTAGCTAGTGATAAAGCCGCCATTAAACCACTAGGGCCGCTTCCAATAACAATAGCATTCATTAATTAGCCACCACACTAACGATTTTATTTTTAATTACGATAACTTTACGAATTGTTAGTCCTGTAGTATGTTTTATAACATTAGGTGCAGATAATGCTGCATTGCGAATTTCTTCTTCACTAGCGTCGACACTAACAACAATTGTATCACGAACTTTACCATTAACTTGAACAGCTAAAGTCATTTCATTTTTAACTAATTTAGCTTCATCACATTTTGGCCATGATTCATAAGCGATAGTATTGTTATGGCCTAATTTCTCCCACATTTCTTCGCCAACATGTGGAATAATACAGCTAATCATTTTTACAAATCCTTCTGCGTATTCACGTGGTAATTTATTAACACGATATAC
>CAKPAV010000250.1 GCA_934133115.1 uncultured Bacilli bacterium | reverse complement strand
AGCCAGCCTTGAGAGGGCTGTGTCTTAACCACTTGACGATGGGACCATGTGATTATATTTAATCACTAATCCCTGCGAATTGCAATAATTAGTTATTTTATAATGCAGTCCGCAGTGGCTTTGTTTGTGGCAATAGGAATGTCATAAACTACTGCAATACGTAAAAGTGCTTTTACATCTGGATCATGTGGTTGCATTTGAAGTGGATCCCAAAAGAATACCACAGCGTCAATTGCTTTTTCCGCTACTTTTGCACCGATTTGTTGATCGCCACCAAGTGGACCAGGCAGATATTGCTTAACGTCTAATCCGATTTCATCAGAAATTAATTTAGCAGTGTGACCAGTTCCACAAAGTTCAAAATTTTGTAATCTCTCTTTATTGTCTCTTGCCCACTTTACGATATCTTTTTTCATGTTGTCGTGAGCAATTAAGGCTAAAACTTTCTTTTTCATAAGTGCTATTTTCCTCCTTGCTTTTATTATATCACATATTATTGATATTATTGTTATGAAAGTACTTTTATAAAAGTAGCAATCTTTTTGATGATTTTTGTGAAAATCAGCAAATTTTAGGTTTGCAAAAATTTTGTGACATTCACACTATATTTTTAAGAAAAATACTGAAATTCTACTATCAGTAGAGTCAAAATCGTTAACTTTCTAGTTCAAACCAATGGTATTCCTTGTTAAATAATATGTATTTATGTAGTATTGTTGCGAAGAAAGCTTTTAATGTGCTTTCTTATGTCTAAATGAATTTCATTACAAAAAATGAAATATGAGGTAGTAAAATATGAAAAAGGAAAAGAAGGAAAAATTACCAAAAGAAAAAAAAGTAATTGATCCTAAAAAAGAAAAAAAACAGACTATTATTGGTATGTCGATTACTGTTACTGCTTCAGCAATTGTTGGAGTATGTATTGGTACAATATTGCGTTCTACTTTGAATTCAAATGATAGACGTGATTTTGATGAAGACTTATATAAAGACGATATTGTGGCTATAAAATCTAAATATGAAAATGCAATATCAAAAAATGTTACAGATTTATCGACTGTTTTAACGCCAGTAGAAATGTTACAAATTTCATTTGATTTACTTGATAACACAAACTATTTGAATGAATGTTATGGCATTAATAGCAATAACTATTCTGGTGATCAAATGATAACTAGTATGCGAGCAGTTTATAATGATATTGTTTATTCAGAATCTCTTTCATATGGTAAAATGGTTAAATTAGGAACTAGATATTTTCAAACGGATGATAAAATTGAATGCTATACTGCTGACAAATATGAATTACCTGAAGATAATAAAAATATTGTTTTAGCGTCTTATAAAGATGATGTTACTGAAATGACATCTACTGATTATGAAGCAAAATTTGGTAGTCCAATGGCGTCATCCACTAATCTACTTATAAGTTCTAAAACAGTTAAAGAAGGTACTACACCAGTAGTTAGTAAAAATGAAAACGGGTATAAAATTGAAGTGGAACTATCTGATGATGCTACTGAAAGATATAAAACGCAAATCATTGCTATGGATGAAAAAGTAAGTGGTGTTAAGCCATTTGTTTCATTAAAACTTGTTTGTGAATTAGATAATTTACTTTATCTACACAATTTAGATTCTTATGAAGAGTACGATACGATTGCTTTATCGGTCATTACTGCAAGATGTAAAGCTCATTTAAACAATAAGTATTATTATGAAAAAGATGGTATGAACCGTGATTCTTTTCCTAAAAGAATAGAGTCTTATGAAAGTTATAGAAGGGGGATTTGAAAATGAAAAGGTTATATTTATATGCTTTAACATCTCTTTTAGTAACTAGTTCGGTTGCAACAGGTGTTACAGTATTAGGTGAAAAATCGCATAATAGCAATTCTTCATCCACAAATAACTCATCGCAAGTACCTTCAACGTCAACCGAAGAAGAACTTACGCCACAAGCTAAATTTTTAAACAATATCATGAATTCAGGAAACATTGATTTAAACGATGCACTAATTAAAGTGAAATATAAAGATCAAAGTATTGATTTAGGTATTAATGGTACAGTTTCATTTTCAATGATTCCAAGTGTAAATATAAAAGCTGGTGGAACAATATCTGTTAACTATGATTCATCTAGTTATAATTTAGATTTCACTTATATTGATTCTTCATTATACGTTTCCACTACAATGTTTGGTGATCTTAAAATGAAATTAGATATACCAACATTTAGTGAAGGAATTAAAACAATTATTCCTTTATTTCAAAATACAATTGATACACCAGATGATAACGGATTTAATCAAATATTTGATATAGACACTAATGATTTATTAACAAAATTTACGAATTTAGAATTTGAAAAAGTTACTGACGCTCAATATAAAGCAACATTTAAATTTAATGATTATTTATTGTTAGACATTTATACTGATAAAGATTATAAAGTAACAAAAATTAATTTAGAAGATGTAAATATTAATAATGTTTCTGTAAGCGCAGATATTAATACTAAATTACATAAAAATAGTAATAAAGTTAAACTTCCAGAAAATGCAAAAGAATATGATGACTATACTGATATTTATAACTTTGTTTCAAGCGGATACGCTATTGCAAATCAAAAAGAATTTAATTTAGGCGTTTCTTTAGACTTAAAAAATAAAGATAATGACTTAATTAGATTAAATGGCCAAGTGGCGTTTGATTTAGCAAATATGAAATTTGATGTTAATTCATCGCTGAATTACAAACAAAATAAATTTGATATATTTACTCAATTCAACAAAGAAAAAGGTTTATATTTTTCTTTAAATGATTTATTAAAAGGAAGACTTAGTAACGATAATATTTCTTCTATTAAAAATATTATTAAAGGATATCTAGATAGTGATATTTTAAGTTATGTTCAAGAGAAAATTAAATCATTAACAGACTCAAAGGAATTTGCTGATATTAAGAATCATAAAATTAATGATTATTTGGAGTCAGTTAAAGATATCTCTTATAAAGATAATACGATTGTTGTTAGTTTAGATGGTACAAACTTATTAGGTAGCAATTGTCTAATTGAACTATCTTTAACTAAAGATAATAATTCAATTACTAATTTAAGAATTAATGATTTTATTTATGAAGATTATCAAGGTACTTTAGATATTGTGTTAAATCC
>CAKPAV010000249.1 GCA_934133115.1 uncultured Bacilli bacterium | reverse complement strand
GAGAACTTATTAAGCTAAATATCATAAATAAAATTATTGTTTTAAAGGAATATATTATATATTCCTTTTTTTTGTGTTTTATGTTATACTTAACTTGCATAATTTTGAAAGGATGAATGTCGATGGAAGAAATCTTTATTTACACAGATTTTGTGACACTAGGACAATTTCTAAAACTAGCCAATTTGATACAAACTGGCGGAGAAGCCAAAGAGTTCTTGAGTAATCATGAAATTTTAGTTGATGGCGAATCAGATAATCGTCGTGGAAGAAAATTATATGATGGTATGGTTGTATCTTTGCTTAACAAAAAGTTTGTAATTAAGAAAAAATGATAATAAAAAGGCTAAAACTAAAAGATTTCCGAAATTATGAAAATTTAGATGTTGAATTTGAAAAAGGTTTAAATGTCATTGCGGGTTCTAATGGTGTTGGAAAGACTAATGTTGTTGAAGCAATATATTATTTGTCATTTGCTCGATCATTTAGAACTTTAGACCATTATGATTTGATAAAACGTGACAAAGAGTTTGCTATAATCGATGCTTTGATAGAAGAAAATTCTAAAACTAAGCAAGTGCATATGGTTATTAACAAAGATGGCCAAAAGATAATTTGTAATAAAAAAGAGATTTCTAAATTATCAGAAATGGCTTCAATAACTAATGTTATAGTTTTTGAACCAAGGGATGTATTAATTTTTCAAAATTCGCCAAAAGTACGAAGAAGTTATTTAAATATCCAGTTGAGTAAAATTTCACAATCATATTTAAATGCTTGTTCTAATTGTGCCAAATTAACAAAGGAAAGAAATGCGATTTTAAAAATGCTTCAACCTAATATGACACATTTAGAAATAGTAACCAATCAGTTAATTGATCAAAGTTATGTTGTTTCGCAAAAAAGAAAAGAATATTTGAAACTTTTAGAGCCGTTGGTGAATAAAACTTTAAAAGCAATTAGTTTTACAAAACGTCAAGTTGATTTTCACTATGAGCCATTTATTAAGTTTGAAAGCAAAGAAGAATTTCTAGCTAATGCCCAAAACGCGTTTAAAGAAGCACTAGAAAACGATTTAAAGAAAAAGACTACAACTATAGGCGTGCATCATGAAGATTTCTCTACGAGCCTAAATGGTGTCAATATTGCGACGTTTGGATCTCAAGGAGAAAAGCGAATGGCGGCAATTGCTTTAAAGATTGCTCCTTACTTCTTAATTGAAGAAAGAGAAAAAAGACCAATTGTTGTATTAGATGATGTTATGTCTGAATTAGATGAAAAACATTGTGAAAAACTTCTAAAATTTTTAGAAAAGTTTAATCAAGTGTTTATCACCACTACTGAAATAGATTCCAAGTATGAAGCAACAATGTATGATGTTGCAAATAAGAATATAGCAAGGAGGTATACTCATGGAAGATGAAGACAAGAAAATTGAAGAATTAGAAAGAGCCCCAGAAGAGTACACAGAAAAAAATATTCAAGTATTAGAAGGACTTGAAGCTGTACGTAAAAGACCTGGTATGTACATCGGCACTACCGCTGAAGCTGGATTACACCACTTAGTTTGGGAAATTGTTGATAATGCAATCGATGAAGCTTTAGCAGGATATTGTACAGTTGTTACTGTAACAATTAATCCAGGTGATACAATTACTGTTTCTGATAATGGTCGAGGTATCCCAGTTGGTATTGTTGCTAAAACTGGTAAATCTGCAGTTGAAACAGTTTATACTGTTTTACACGCTGGTGGTAAATTCGGTGAAGGCGGCGGTTATAAAGTTTCTGGAGGTCTTCATGGTGTTGGTGCCTCTGTTGTTAATGCTTTATCTTCTTGGTTAGAAGTTGTTGTTCATAAAGAAGGCGGAATATTTAAAATTCGCTTTGAAAATGGTGGACACGTTGCTAAACCATTAGAAAGAATTGGAGATGCAACGGACACTGGTACAATTGTAACTTTTAAACCAGATGCTTCTATTTTCCAAGAAACCACAATTTATAACTACGATACAATTAGAGATCGTTTACGTCAAATGGCTTTCTTAAACAAAGGTGTAAAAATTATTGTTCGTGATGAAAGAACTTCAGACGTACGTGAAGATGTCTTCCATTATGAAGGCGGTGTTAAAGAATATGTTAAATATTTAAACGCTAATAAAACTCCTTTATTTGAAGATGTTATTTATTGTGAAGGCATTGATTCTGGTATTGTTGTTGAAGTAGCAATGCAATATAACGATAGTTATAGCGCTAATGTATATTCATTCTGCAATAATATTAATACTCACGAAGGCGGAACCCATGAAGAAGGTTTCCGTATGGCTTTAACTCGTATAATTAACGCCTATGCTCGTCAAAATAAATTCTTAAAAGATAATGATGATAATCTTACAAATGATGACGTTAGGGAAGGCTTAACCGCAATTATTTCTGTTAAACACCCTAACCCACAATATGAAGGACAAACTAAAACAAAATTAGGTAACTCAGAAGTGCGTAAGATTGTTTCTAATGTTGTTGGTACACAATTAGAAAGATATTTGTTAGAAAATCCTAAAACTGCAAAAATAATTATTGATAAAGTTGTTCTTGCTTCTAATGCTCGTATTGCGGCAAGAAATGCTCGTGAAAACACAAGAAGAAAATCCGCTCTTGATGTTGCTTCTCTTCCAGGTAAATTAGCAGATTGTTCAAGTAAAGAAGCTGAAAAATGCGAATTATTTATCGTTGAGGGTAATTCCGCTGGTGGTTCTGCTAAAAATGGTAGAGATCGTGAAACTCAAGCTATATTACCTTTACGTGGTAAGATCTTAAACGTTGAAAAAGCACAACAAAAGAGAATATTTAATAACGCTGAAATCGGCAATATGATTATTGCTATTGGTGGCGGATTTGGCCCGGAATTTGATGTATCTAAGATTAGATATCATAAGATTGTTATCATGACCGATGCCGATGTTGATGGTTCACATATTAGAATCTTATTATTAACATTCTTCTATCGTTATATGAGACCTCTTATTGAAAATGGATATGTTTATATTGCTCAACCACCATTATATCGTGCAACATACCGTCAAAAACATTATTACTGCTATAATGATGAACAATTAGAAGTTTTAAAATCAAAATTACCAAGCAATGCAAAACTTGATATTCAACGTTACAAAGGTCTTGGTGAAATGGATGAT
>CAKPAV010000248.1 GCA_934133115.1 uncultured Bacilli bacterium | reverse complement strand
CTACTGTGTCTAAAGACCTTTGCCATCCATTTCTTTCTTCTTTAATAGAAGCTAAATTTTCATTTGATGAAGAAGGAATTGAAGGTATTTTAGTATCCATGTACGCGAAAGAAGACAACTCTTCCCCAACAGAGGTTGAGTCGTCCAAAGTATTTATCATTGCATTACCATTATTTTGATAATTATCTCTCATTTTATTAAGAGTTTTTAAATATTCATTTCGCGAAGTTGCCATATTATCACCTTTAATAATTATTTATTTACATTTTGTTTCCAAACTAAGGAATCTTTATTACTGCTATTGTCATAAGCTTCTTTATTAACCATTCTTAAGCCATTTTGTGTCCATTGCACATAGATTATGTCTCCTGAACCATTTTGCAATTTTATTGTAGTTCCATAGTCATATTCACCAGCATTGATTTTTGCCCAAAGATTTTGTGATTCATATTTAAAATCATCGCCAATATTTTTAGTTTTGCCTGAGCTAGTAATATAAGAAGCTGATTTCCAAGAATCTAAATTGCTATAATTAGCAGCATATTGTGGAGTAGAACTTTCTTCGATGGTTTTCTTTTGTAAGTTATAGTAATACTTTAATTGATACCAATCGTCATCAGACATTCCTTCTGGTTTGTTATTAAATTGAAATGTATTATTTCCATTATTGTCAGTTACATAGCTACCATAACCATAATCTTCCAATAAAGAGTTCATTTGATCCATATCCGTTGCTTGAGTTAACATAGTTGTAATGCTTTGGAATCTATCATTTGCTTTATTTTGTTCATCATCATATTGTTGCTTATCAATATTTTTAATATTGGTATTATAAATGGATTGAGCATTATCAACTGCTTGCATATATTTGCCATATACTCCTGTATTAAAAGAATTACCATAACCTTGAGAAGATAATCCTTGCGCGGCCATTTGATTATTAGTATGTCTTAAAGCAGTGGCTTTTGCATTTTCAAGTTGTATTTCTTTATCTAATAAAGTTGAGTATTCTTGATCTTTTGCCATCTTATAATAGTCAACTGATTGCTTATTGGATGAGCTATTATCAACCGAATCAACTTGTTTTTTATAATCTTCAATATTAGCCATATATAATCTCCTTTAGTTCATCAAAAAGATATTTACAATCAGCTTTAGTTAAATCACCATCATGTGCTTTTTGCATTTTTTCTATTTGCGTAGAAGACAAGGCATTAGATTCGTTTTTTACTTTAAAAGCAAAAAGAAGAAAATTCCATAATCTTTTGTCTTTCATTTGATATGTACCTTTTCTTTTAGCATCGTAATTGAAAAAATACTTATCAAATATATTTAACACATATCTTTGAATAGATTTGTTTGATGTGTCATAACGATAAAAATTAGAATCGTCCCCATAGACACAAATCATATCTGGACTTTCCATAATATAATGTGCATCCTTTTTATAATTCATTACTTTAGACCAGTCTTGATTTGTATAATAACAACATTCAACTGTGTATCCATCAATTTCAAAACATTTTAATGTTTCCGCCTTTGGAAAATAACGTTTGACAATAATTTTAAAATCCAAATCATTAAAGTTATTTAAATAAAGAGAACTACCTTCTAACATAATGCACTCAATGTTATAAGTTGTTATTCCTATTCCGTTTAATTCTTTTAAAAGTTTTGCAACAAATGATTCTGTAATAATATCTTTATAATTATTCATAATTAAGCGCTCCTTTTCTGTAATAATTGCTTGATTTTTTTAAATGAAATAATATTCTCTAAATACTTTTTATAATATAAATAAGAATATGTAGATGATTTAAACCATCCCCATAATGAAACAAGAGTTTTTGCTCGTCTTTTAGATTTATCTTTCATTCTTCGATACAATCTAACAAAACGATAAAATAACGGCTTAATAAGGTTGGTTCTTTTTTTTCCTATTTTATATCCAAGAAATTCAATATCTTCATCTTTTTCAATATTTAATAATTGATAATTCTCTTTTAAAGTAAGTCTTAAATTTTCCCATAAAAAGCGTTTTATTTCTTTGATGTAGTAATGAAGCTTTTTCTTGTTATTGCCTAAAATAATCATATCGTCCACATAACGGACATATATTTTTGCTTTTAATTTTTGTTTTATAAAATAATCAAGATCTTGTAGATAGAAATTTGATAACCACTGACTTGTATTTAATCCAAGGCTTAATCCTTTTCCACTAGTTCCTACTACTTTACTATAAAAAACCATAAATTTTTCATCGGATATTCTCTTCTTTAACAAAGAAAACAAAATTCTCTTATCAATACTATCGTAGAATTTTTTAATATCTAATTTAATCGCATATTTGTACTTTGGAATATATCTTTCTAGATATCGTATACCAACATCTTTTCCACGTCCTTTTACGTTTCCTACACTCCATTTATACATTGATTTTTCAACAATAGGTTTTAAACTATCGGCAATTAAATAATCGTAAATTTTGTTAGGATAATAAGGACTTTTCGTAATTTCTCGATCTTTCTTTCTATCATGAATAATTTCTGTAATAGTTGGTTTTAATTCGAAAGAAAAATGAGTAAGGTTTTGATAAACACTTTCAAGAATATTATCAAAATTATCATTAACTTTTTTTGCATATTTTTTTCCTTTTATGCTTTCCTTCATGACTTTTGATATATGCTCTTTTGAAAGTAGTTTTTCGTAAAGGTTTTTTGTTGTTTTCATGTTGTATCCTCCCTTTGCTAATTCTCCATGGATTTTCGATTACCTACTAGCCCATGCCTTTTACGAACTCACTTTTTGCCAAGTGGCAAGGAATTATATTGCACAATGGTTTAGTATTGATTAGCTAATGCGCAAGCCGTTGTTGCCGTTGTTCCAAGCGTTGTTGAAGCCGTTGTTCCAGTTAGAGTAGAACGGACCAGAAAAGTCCAAGAACGCCAAGAAGAGCAATATAATCCCTAAATTTTATTTTGTTTTTCGGGATTCACCCGTATTGATATATAAGGGGACACCCCTTACCAACCCCGTTAAAAAGGTGCCTTGCAAAGGCGCAAGCCGTAGTTGCCGTCGAACCAAGCGCCGCTGAAGCCGTCGTACCAGTAAGAGAAGAACGGACCAGAATCTGGATATAGCGTAGTCGTATAATAAGCTAAAGAATATAGCTGTCCACGTTCTCCACTTTC
>CAKPAV010000247.1 GCA_934133115.1 uncultured Bacilli bacterium | reverse complement strand
TTGATGTTTTTATTAACCTTAGTAATGCATCAGGAGGTTGAAGTAATATGTTAGAACATGCTTTATTATTTTCTTTAAGTGCAAATAAAAAATTAACACAAGATGTTGCTGATAGACTTGGTATTGAACTTGGCAAGGTCGCGGTTAATCATTTTTCAGATGGAGAGACAATTTGTGAGCCATTAGATTCGGTTAGAGATAAAAATTGCTATATTTTACAATCAACTTGTTCACCTGTTACAGAAAACCTTTTTGAAATACTAATTTTTGCTGATGCTTTAAAAAGATCAAGTGCTAAAATGATTAATTTAATTGTGCCTTATTTTGGCTATGCTCGCCAAGATCGACAATATAAACCTAGACAACCAATCACTTCTAAGTTAGTTGCGGATTTGCTTGTTACTGCTGGTATTAATCGTATAATTTCTTTTGACTTGCATACTCCACAACTTCAAGGATTTTTCTCTTGCTTGGTTGATGAGTTAACAGCAATACCATTAATTGCTAGCTATTATAAAAAAGAACATCTTGAGAATGTTGTTGTCGTTTCTCCTGATCATGGTGGTGTTAATAGAGCGCGTCGAGTTGCTGAAAGACTTGATACTCCTCTTGCTATTGTTGATAAAAGAAGACCGCAACCAAACATTTCTGAAGTAATGAATGTTGTTGGTGATGTTAAGGGTAAAAATTGTTTAATAATTGATGATATGATTGATACAGCGGGAAGTTGCTGGGAATCCGCTAAAGCATTAAAAGAACATGGAGCATTATCGGTAAGAGTTGCTTGCGTACATGGAATATTTTCTGGTCCAGCTAAAGAAAGATTATTAGATGGCACAATTGATGAAATATTATGCACAGATTCAATACCTTTAAGAAAAGATATGAATGGAAAAGTAAAAGTTATTTCTTTAGCGCCAATGATTGCAATGACGATTGATCATATTGAAGGTGGAATTCCTTTATCTTCTGTATACGATATTTATAATAATGATGAGCAATATTAATAGTTGTTATAAGTACATCGTTTTAGAAAAAATAAATTTATAGTTTTTTTGAAATTTGCTTATTCTATGAAGTGTGGTAAAATAAATACATGAGGAAGAAAAAATGCAAAACAAAAGACTTATGTTAACTGCCTTAGCAGTATTAATGGCTACAGTAATAAGTGGTTGTGACAGTAATTCATTATCCACTAGTGCAAATTCAAATGCAATGGCAAATGAAAAAGAGTGGAAAGAAGTTTTATCATCCACAACTAATTATACAATGGAAATGTCGTTACTAAGAAATGATAGTTTTGTTTATATTAACACAATTTATTTTAGTGATGACAAGGTAAAAATTGTTAGTGTAGATAATAGTGTTTTGTATACAATTAAATGTGACAACAATAGTGCCAAAGATTATACTCTTAATGATAATGGTGAATGGATACAAAATGGAACAATTTCAGTGTCGTTTGATGTATATGTTGCACATCAATTTCATTTCATTCCATTTTTTAAAGACAAATATTCACAGTTTAATTTTAATGAGAGTACTAATGCTTACGAATTAGATGAATTTAGTTATACATTTAATGAGAGTAATGAAAAAATTGATTTTTCTAATATTAACATAGGATTTGAAAACGGAAAGTTAATAAAGTGTGATTATATAGTAACTGTTCAAAGTTTTACTTTAGAAACGATGCGTGCAAGTATTTCACATATTGGAACAACGGATTTTGAATTACCAGAATTAAAGTAGAAGTTGAGTAGCATATATTTATAACATAAAAAAGCAAAGGAAATAAAAAAATGCAAAACAAAAAACTTGTGTTAACTGCCTTAGCAGTATTAATGGCTACTGTAATAAGTGGCTGTGATGAGAGTAATAGTCTATCTAGTAGTAATAATAATTCGACTTCAAACGTCATAATAAATGAAGTAACTGAAGCTATATGGAGAGAAAATCTAACTATAGAAAATAATAATTTTACTATGAAATGTGAAACTACTAATGATGGTGTTAAAAGCGAAGAGCATACGTATGTTACAAATGATAAGATAATGATGGAAGCGAAAACTACTGGTAATGCAAATGTAACGATGCTTTTTGTAAAAAGCGACACCGGATGTTATCAATATACGCTCCAATCAAGTGGAGAATGGAAGAAAGATAATTATCCTGAAGAAGCATTTTCGGCTAATATGGTAAATCTTTGTGTTTTTACAACTTTTAAAGACAAATACTCTAATTTTCAATATATTTCTAGCAGTAAATACTATGAATTAGATTCTTATACTTTTGAAACTGGTGAAGGCGAAAATAAAGTTCATTCAGATTTTTCTAATATAAAAATAGGATTTGAAAATGGTAAATTAAATTTTGTTGGATTTTCAGTAACTGTTGTTTATTCATTTGTAACAACAAGCGGAACATATACTATCGATAACTTTGGCTCAACCACAATTGATATGCCTACAAATATTAAATAAAAAAATCAAATTCTTCTTACATCAATAAAAAATTGTGCTAGTATTTTTTTAACAACGCGTAACGAAATGTGTAAGTCCAGTTGAATGGGATTTGCACATTTTTTTGTTGTAAGGGAGAATTATTATGGAAAATATTGAACAAAACAAACTAGCTGTAGCGCCTATTAGAAAACTAATATGGAAATTAGGATTACCAATGATTATTTCAATGGTTTTACAAGCGTTATATAATGTAATTGACAGTGCATTTGTCGCTAATATGGAAGGAAGTGGCGCTATTGCAAACGAGGCATTAACATATGCATTTCCTATTGCCTATTTATTTACTTTATCCTCAAATGTTATGGAAATAGTATGATGGACTTTTCCAATCGCAGAATTATTAACTGCAGTTATATCGATAATTTTATTAAAAAAAGTCATCAAAAAGTGCATTAATGTAATGGAAAATTAAATTATTTAATTAATAAAATTTAACATTATTTTTTAATGAATAATGAAAAAATAGTGAAAAAATAGTGAAATTTTAATGAAACTTAAAAGTACATATCTAATAATAGTATAATTGCTTATTTTTTATTATAATAAGTAAGAACGATAAAAGTAAGAATCATTAGTTGAAGTGAAAGATGTTAATTATGAAAGTTGAAACGATAGATATAAACGATACAAAAACTATAGCAATATATGGAAATATTAAAATGTTACCATTTTGTATTTCTTCTTTTGCTATATCTATTTTATTATTA
>CAKPAV010000246.1 GCA_934133115.1 uncultured Bacilli bacterium | reverse complement strand
GGCCCGACATATTGTGTACTAGGTAAAATCATTTTTAATTCATATTGGCCTATTTCAACATCAGAAAATTCAAATAGTCCTGTAGTGTCAGTAATCGATCGAGATATTTCCTCTTGATTAATATCCATTAAAATCATTGTAACATCGCTAATACCTTCATTTTCTTTGTTTATTACAAACCCTTGAACAAGTGAAAAATCATTAAAGGAGCCATTATTTGATGGCAATAAATCACAACTACTAAGAGAAAAAATAGTACCTAATGAAAATAACGCTACTGCAATTTTTTGTTTCAATTTATTAATTATTTTCATAATTTCAACTCCTTAAGCCAATTTCATCATAAACATTCTTATGTCGTTCTATGTCATCTTGAGCTTTTTCAATTTTGCTAACATCTTTTGATTTAACAAATATACAACGACAAATACGACATATACGAGCCCACGGATATAAAATTGGGTATCTATTTAAATACGGATACATCAGTTTCATCTTTTCGTGGCTTGGAAATAAAGCTGTAAGATAAAATTGAAATTTGGATTGTTTTTTTCCTGCTAGTCTATTAGCATAGTAGTTTGAATTCTTACTATGACCATGTGTACCAGATTGAATAATAATCTCAACATAATCTTTTAGGTAATTAATAGGCTGATACTTTACCTTATCAAATCCAAAGAAATATCCAATTACATTATAAATAGAATTTAAAAAGTTTTCTAGTCCTATTTTATTGGCTTCTTTTTTTATATTTTCAAAATCGACTTCATTACAATTGAATATATAATAAAAATCAATAAAAGGGCGAATCCCAGCGCCATCACCTTTGAAATGTTTGGCAAGATGAGCAATTTCATACATTACAAAATAAGCATCATCAAATTTATATTCATGATTTTCCACTTTTAAAGCATGTTCCCAAGGCGACACAAAATAGCCATTCCATTGTTTTGGATCTTTAAATAAATGATGATGTAATTCCATGATCATATTATTTTTTTGAAATTCAATATGATGTAACCAAGCATGGCCTTGTTGATATCCTTCGTTTACTAATACTTTTGTGGCTAAATCAATATCTTTTTCACGAACTAAAACATCAATATCGCCTTGTAAACGTAAAAAGTGTTTAGGATATATTTTCCTAATAACACTACCTTTTAATAAAATAAAATCTATTTTATTTTCATTAAAAATCCTTTTTATCTCATCAATCATATGGTTTTGATTTTCATAGACAATAGTTGCACTCAAGTAATATTTTTTTAATCTTGGGTCTTTATAAACGCTATATAGTTGGTGAATAAGAGATTGATCTTTAAATACTTGAACTACATCTTTAATATTTTCTGGAACGGCAAGAATTTTTTTATTTACCATAGCATCAAGTATTTCTTTAGTTTGTTCATTACTAATCATTTTCTATCTCCTCTAAATGTATTTCTTTGCATCCTTGAATTTCTAAATTACGATGTGAAATCATAATTATCGTTTTATGGAGTTTTAATAAATTATTAACTATTTTTGTTTCTACTTCTTTATCTAATGCAGAAGTAAATTCATCTAATAATAAAACATCATTATCTTTTAAAATAGCTATGGCAATTAATATTCTTTGAATTTGTCCTAAGGATAAGCCTTGACCACGTTCAGTTAGAATATTGTCTAATTTTTTAGGCATTGCCATAATTTCATCATAAATACAACTTAATTTTAGCGCTTCATTTATTTCTTCCTCTGTTTTATTTTTAACAAACAAAGCAATATTTTCTCTAATTGAACCGCTAAACATTATAACTTCTTGTGGAACATAAGAGAATAAATTACGTGTATTAGCGCCAACACTTATTTTATTGTTATCATTATCAATAATATAAATTGATCCTTCTTTTGGTTTAATAAACCCTAAAAGAAGATTAATTATTGTTGATTTACCAATACCCGATCTTCCTTTGATAGCTACTAAATCATTTTTATTTACAACAAATGATAAGTTTTTAATAACTTGCTTATCATAATCAAAACTAACATTATCAAAAACAATTTGTTTAAAATCAATTTCCAATAAATTTTGTTCTTCTTCTTTTAAGGCAAATATTTCTTTAATACGTTTATCACTAACTTTAAAAGCATAATATTTATTTAATACACGAGATAAAGATGTAAATGGTGTTTCAAAATAATTTACTAATTGAAGTAATGAAACTAAAGTACCATAAGAAAATGCATCTGGATACTTAAATAACATAATTGCTCCATAAATTAAAGCAACAATATAAGTAAAATTAAGAACAGATAATAAACCAGCAGAACCAATAATAGCAAAATTATGATAACGGTATTTAGCATCAAAGTTTTCTTTGCTACGTTTATTTAATAATTCAGTGGCGCTTTCTTCCGCATTCATTGCTTTAATGAGTTTAATATTTTCTGTAGATTCTTGCATATAAGAAATCAACTTGCCATCTTTAGCTAATGAATCTTTTTGAAGTTTTTTTACTTTTCTTCCATAAAATCTTGAATAACAAAACGCTAATAAGCCAATTACTAAAGCAACAAGTAGAAATCTCCAATCAATAATAATTAACGCAATAAAAGCAAATAAAAACTTTGATATATTTAAAATGGCGGCAGGAATAACACTAAAATATCCATCTGTTACATTTTTAACATCATTAATATAAATATTTGACATTTCACCCGAATGAATAAAACGAATTTGAGAAATATCTTTTGACAAATAGCTTTGATATATTTTTTCTTTTAATTCTAATTCATAATTTATAGATGCTTTATTAAGAATAAAGTTATAAATAATTTTAAAAGTTATTTGAATAACCACCACACCAATTAAACAAATAGCGTAAAAAAGTAAAGTATTCCATTTGTTTTGATCGTGTGTTAAAGCAACATTAATTAAATCCTTAGTTAAAAAAGTAACTACTATTAAACAAGCAGAAAGCAAAACATTTAATACACATAAAAATGTTAATGCTATTTTCTCTTTAGTTTTAATAATAACCACTTCACTTTCAAAGTTATAAATCTAATAAAATAAACATTCCATAAGCTAACTTTAAAGCGATACGCAAAACTAGTAACTGGAATGGTTTTATTTTTTGTTTTGTATGAAATCATTTTAGCAATAACTTGGTCACTTCTAACATTTTTTTCAACATTCAATTGATTATCGCCAAGCATAAATAAATGATTGTTTTTTATTTTATGGCCATTTCCG
>CAKPAV010000245.1 GCA_934133115.1 uncultured Bacilli bacterium | reverse complement strand
AAATAATAGAGGTGTAAAATGAGAGATAGAAAGAAAAGAAACATTATAATTGGAGCACTTTGTTGCTTATTAGTAGTAATGGGAATTGGTTATGCAATATTATCACAAACACTAAATATAAGTGGAATAGCTAATATGAAAGGTGATTGGAATGTAAAAATAACTAATTTAGAATTAGTAAATACAACCGGAATGGCAAAAGAGGTTAGTAGTTCTTTTACTGATACAACTGCAACTATTAAGGGACAAATGTATATGCCAGGTGATTCTACAGAATATAAGGTAACAGTAACAAATGCTGGTAATATAGATGCCAAATTGTCCAGTATAGCTTATTCATCTTCAACAGGTGATGAGTTAAGTGACATTAAGTTTACTAGCAATGCAGTAGAAGGCAGAATATTGAAAGCAGGAGATACATATGTGTTTAATGTTAAAACTGTTTTTAGTGAAGAGGCGACTTCACTTCCTGAGAAAGGTAAAACTCCTAGTTATACGTTAACTTTGCAATATACACAATATGATAGGGAAAAGACATATAGTATTGCACGTAGTGAAACAAAGGATGATTGTTTTACAATAGACACAACCGGTACAATAACAAGCTATGATTTTACATGTGGAACAAGCGTTGTAGTGCCTGATAAAGTAAATGGAACAGCAGTAAAGGGTATTGGAGAAAATGCCTTTAAATATTTGGATTATTCAAAATTTAATATATATGTGTATAATGAAAATGATAAGACATATTATGTTTTTGATGATCAAGAGGTTTATGACTTGTTTATTCAGCTTTCAGCATTAGATGGATATACAAAAACGGGATTTAAAAAATATGTAGAAAGTGAGGCTGCAAAAGAGGGAAAAACTATATCAGAGTTTTTAGCTTCTCTTGATACAGATACTACAGAGACTTTTACAACAGTAGATGATTATATTAATTATAGAATTTCATTGGCAGAAAATGAAATTAAAGCTTCTGCTGAAGTAGCTTTTAAAGATAAATTTAATTATGATGGGAAAACTTTGGCTTATGCGATGATGGTTAGAAAAGTAAATGATGAAACTATAGAGGAGGGGGGTAGTGGAGATGGTAATGTAGAAGAAGCGTTAGCAACGTATCCGTTGACAGAATTAGATTTAAGCAGAACTACACATTTAGAAAAGTTAAATTGTCTTTCGTACCTTCCTAATTTAAAAAAGCTTAATTTATCTGGTAATTTGAAGTTTACATATGAAAATACATTTAATGAAACTTATATTGATGAAGTAGAAACAAAAAATAAAGTTTATGATTATATGTATACGCTTGATGAATTGATATTGGATACTGATACAATTTCTAACTTTGAGATTAATGATAGCGAAACAGTGGTTACTTGTTCCTATACTGATAAATTTTTTAGTGGTACTAAGATTTCAAAGATGGTTATTCTAAGTGGAAAATCTATTCAAAGGGCAGCTAGAAATACTTTACTTGATTCTTCTATTATTTGCCTAGATGGAAATGACAAAATAACCAGTAATAGTAAAACTTCAATTTCTGAATTAGCAATTGAGGATGGAGTAAGAGAAATAGGAAAGGAAATGTTTAGCGGAGTTAACTTAACAAAAGTATCCTTTCCAAATTCAATAGTGAAAATAGATTCACGCGCGTTCGCTTATAATGAAACTTTAACAAATGATGGCTTAGGTAAACTTTCTAAAGAATTAACACAATTATCATTGGATACATTTGAAAAAGATGTTTTGTTAACGCAGATTACGTTAACTTCAACAAATGACATAGATGGATGGTCAAATGGAAGCAGAATTATTTTAGATAGTAATAGTAATTCAAATAAATACGCTAAGATAGTATATGAAAGGTAATGAATAATATGAGAGATAGAAGAAAAAGAAATATAGTAATTGGTATTCTTTGTTGCCTACTAGTCTTTATGGGTGTAATATATGCATTACTAAATCAGAGATTAACATTAACAAGTCAACAAGAAATGATTGGGGAATGGAACATTAAAATTACAAATATTGTTCCCAAGACACCACTTGGAAGAGCAAAAAATATATCTCATTCTTATACAAACACAACTGCAAATTTTGAAGCAGATCTTTATATGCCAGGAGATTCAATAGAATATGAAGTTACAGTAGAAAATCAAGGTAACATAAAAGGAATGGTACAAAGTGTAACACCTTCTACTACAAATAAAAGTGATTCAGTTAAATTTAGTCATACTGAAATACCAAATATTTTATCTCCTGGTGATGTAAAAACATTTACAATGAAAGTTGAGATTCCGGAATCTTCTACTACTATTCCACCAGTAGGTAAAATAAAATATAGTTTAACTATTGTTTATGTTCAATATGATGGAAAAATGGAAGTTAAACAAGTTAGTGATTCGACTGATGAATCATGTTTTATGGTTAATCAATATGGAATATTACTTGCTTATAACCAAAAGTGTGGAACTGATCATGTGGTTGTTCCTAAGGCGGTAAATGGTGTAACTTTAATTGGAATTTATGTAAATGCTTTTGCTGATAATTTTGGAATTGTAAATGGTAAAAATGCATATTTTTGGGATGAAGATTCTAAAAGCGAAGCAATGAAGGTAGATTATTCTGATGATATAAATTTTAATAATTTTACAAATTTAGTTTTCAATGGTGAAATCGTTCAAACAGTAGATACTTTTTATAGCTTTTTCGGTTCTAATAAAGGTAATGCTAAAGTGTATATGGAAAATGGAGAGTTAAAATGGGATTCTGTTACAAAGGATGAAGCTAATGTGTATGAGGAATGGGGTAGCGATTATCCTAACATAGATGGAACTACTAATTTAGAAACTTACAAATTATTAATGTCTGAATGTTTTTCAAATAAGGTTGAAGAAGCTTATATTGCAACCACTTGGGATGAGGGGGCAGGTGGCCCTTCAATTCAAAGACTTTATTCGAAGGGATATTGTACCGAAGCTCTTGGTGGGACATCTTCAATTATTTTGCCTCCTAATAGTTATGGAACTGTGGTGTTGGCTAAGCAAGATGAAACTGCTAAGTATCCTTATTATAATACTCTTGATTTATCACAAGCAACTGGAATAACGCAGTCTGTTGCATGGGAAAGTGGTATAGCAAGCACTATTATAATGCCTCCAAATTTGTATAATCTTGCTTATGGTACAGGGCTTATAGGAACTAAAAATGTGATCTTTCCAAATAATACAACAACCAAA